>DAIESF010000468.1 GCA_027346425.1 Gemmatimonadota bacterium
ATCATGCGATCGATGTTCAGGTTTGCAGGTGGAATCGCGCTGGCGCTGGTCGCGCTCGCAACCAACGCCTCGGCGCAGCGCGCCCAGACACGCCAGGGGTTCTGGTTCAATGTGGGGCTCGGCGCTGGAAGCCTCGGTTGCGACGAGTGCGACTCTCGCACGAACGGCCTCTCTGGCCAGCTGTCGATCGGCGGGACGATCTCCCCACGCCTTCTGCTGGGTGCGGGGACGAATGGGTGGACGAAGAGTGAGGACGGCGTCACGCTCACCATGGGGAGCCTGGCGGCCCTTGTTCGGTTCTATCCGTCGGCGACAGGCGGGTTCTACCTCACGGGTGGACTTGGTATTGCCACGCTCGACCTCGGCCTCGCCGGCTTCGGGAACGAATCCGATACGGGAGTGAGCGCCCTTCTGGGCATCGGCTATGACATCCGGGTCGCGCAGAACGTCAGCCTAACGCCGTTCTGGAACGGGATCGGCGGTAGCTTCGACGGCTACGGCGCCAACTTCGGGCAGATTGGGTTGGGCCTCACGATCCACTAGATTCATGCTCTGACGCGGTTGGGGATCGCCCGAAGCTCAGCGTACTTCGGGCGACCACCAACCCTCACATTCGTTCCACCCGGCCGCCTCCGTCTCGGCGGCCAGCATGAAGAGGACGGCGAGAGCACCGGCTCCCCGACCCGTCCGCCAGACCGTTGCCCTGCCTCCATCCCTGGAGGTGCACGGTGGCCCAGCCGGCCGGCAGTGCACCTGTTGATGCGCTGCACGGAACCATGTGCGAGCGAGACGGGACCTCCATCGAAAGGGTACCGCCATGACCGCCATTCCCAGTACGCCGGCTCCCGGCGCCACCTCGGGCAATCCCTCCGCCGTTCCGCTCGGGCACGCCGCCTTCACGCCGCAGGAGCGCGAACTCTTCGAAGCGATCTGCCGCTACGCGCTCACCGAAGACCGCGACGACCTTGCGGTGGTGGGTGGGCTCTACGTCGCGTACGCCCGCGCCACGCCCATCGCGCGACGCTTGCAGCTGCTCGACGCGGTCACGGTGGGCGTCGGCGACGGCACGATCCCCGTGCGCGCGTATCATCCCTTCCTCTTCCACGATTCCCAGTCGCGGGTGATCGCCGAGGCGACGTCGCGCGTGTCGGTGTGCAGGCGATCGGCGCACCGGGCGACCCGCTGTACGGTGCCCGCGAGATGTCGGGGTACGCGCGGGAGATGGCTCGCCGCGGCGAGGAGGCCCGCGCCATCGGCATCTTCGCCGGCGTCGTGACCCTCGGTGCTCAGCAGGCCGCGCAATGCGCCGGCCCCGGCTGGCGTTCGCTCACGCCAGGAGGACGCCTCCGCCTCGCGCGCCTCATTCGCCGCCAGGCCACTCCGGCGATCTCCGCATGGCTGGCGGAGTGGATGGAGGAGTGAGCCGGGCGCGAGTTCGCCGAGGTGGCCCGGACCGTCACCGCGCTCCCGCGGAACGCGCGCGAGCACCCGCTCCTTCCCGCGGAGCTCGAGATCGCAGACCGGGGGTGGGATCACCGCCTCGCCTATGCGGGATTCACCGCGTGGCGGGACTCCCTCGACCTCGAGCGGGAGGAACCGCACACGTTGGCGATCTCGGTCGCCGGGGACATCCTCCTCTCGCAGCTCAACGTGGTAGCGTTGCAGCTGGCCGATCACGGCGCCGACCTCACGACCGTGCACGCGGCCATGCACGCCGCCATCAGGCGTCCGTGGGCGCTCGGCTACGTCCTGGGCGTCGCGCATGCAACGCTCGGCGCCAGCGGTCTGGCGAGCGGGGACGACGGATTCACGGATGCCATCACCTCGGTCCATCTCCAAGTGTACGGACGCGTGGCCAGCGCCGACATGATCCACCTCTCGCGCACCGCGCAGCGCTCGCCCGACTTCGCGCTGGGAGCCACGGCGGGACGTGAAGAAACGGAGTCGTTCTACGGCGGAGCCGACCGGGTCATCGGGCTGGCGGCATGGCTGTCGCAGCGGCTGGTTGGAGGCGACGCGCGTCGTTGAGCCAGCCGGCAGCGCCCCGGAAGGCGTCCCCCCCGGGGGCGTCTTCCCCGGGGCGTCCTCCCCGGGGCATCTCCCGTCAAGCCTTGAGCTTCCGGCTCCCAAACGCCATGCTGCATAACGACCGCGTCCGCCCTCATTCCCGCGGGCGGCGCCGAGTCCCGTCACCATGAGGCTCCACGTGCCACGAGGCCGAGCCCCCCTGGTGGTCGCCATCGCGATCGCCTTCCTCCTCCTGATTGCCCTCCCCGCCTTCGCGGGGTTCTTCGCCGACCTGTGGTGGTTCCGCGAGATCGGCTACGACGTCGTCTTCCTCCGCACCCTCTACACGCGGATCCTCCTTTTCTTCATTGGAGCCGTCGTGGCAAGCGGAGTGCTCTACTTCAACCTTTCCCTGGCCCAGCGCGGCGTGGTCCCCGAGCCGATGCTCATGCAGATGGGGGAGACGGTGCATCGCGTCGACATCTCGGGGGCAGCCCGACGGGTGCACCGCCCGGTCGCGATCATCCTTGGCGTCTTCTTCGGCATGGGGACGAGCGGGATGTGGAGCGTCGTCCTGCAGGCGCTCAACCGCACCCCATTCGGGGTCGCCGACCCCGTGTTCGGGCGCGATGTCGGCTACTACGTCTTCTCGCTCCCCGCCATTTCGGCCGTGCTCGGCGTCCTTTCGAGCCTGGCGATGCTGTCGCTCCTGGTCACCGTCCCGACGTATTTCGTGCGTCGCGACATCGTCATCGCTCCGCGCCGCCTCCGTATCGAGCCGAGCGCCGGATTGCACCTGGCGATACTGCTGGCCGTCACCCTCGTCCTCGCCGCGCTCCGCCTCTGGCTGGTGGACAGCGCCAACCTCCTCTTCTCGACCACCGGGCCGCTGGTAGGGGCGAGCTATACCGACCTGCACGCCACGCTCCCGGCAATTCGGGTGTCGGCGATCGCCGCGCTGGTGGCGGCGGTGCTCGTGATGGTCGGCGGCATCCGCCGCCAGCTGGGATGGTACGCCTTCCTCGGCGTCGGAGGCTACCTCGCGGTCGGGCTGGTAGGGCGGGGGATCGTCCCCGCAGTCATCCAGAAGTTCGTCGTGGCCCCCACCGAACTCACGCGCGAGGCGCCCTATCTGGCGCGGCACATCGCGGCCACGCGGCTTGCGTGGGGGCTCGATTCGGTGGAGGTGCGCGACCTGCATGGGGAGACCAACCTCACGATGGCCAAGCTGCGTGCCAACGCCGCCACCATCGAGAACGTGAGGCTCTGGGATCGCGCCCCGCTGCTGCGCACCTTTGGACAGCTGCAAGAAATCCGCACCTACTACGACTTCGTCTCGGTCGATGACGACCGCTACTGGATCGACGGTCGCTACCGGCAGGTCCTCCTCTCGGCGCGCGAACTGAACGCGGCCTCGCTCCCCACGCGCACCTTCATCAACGAGCACCTCACCTTCACGCACGGAATGGGGCTCACGATGAGCCCGGTGAACGAGGTGACGACGCAGGGGCTTCCCCTGCTCTTCATCAAGGATCTCCCCCCGTCGGCCACCGGGTCGCTGCGCGTCACGCGCCCGCAGATCTACTTCGGCGAGATCGCCCAGGACTACGTCTTCACCAAGACCCGGCAGCGCGAGTTCGATTACCCGTCCGGGGAGGCCAACGAGTATACGAGCTACAACGGGAAGGGCGGTGTCGCGGTCGGGAGTCTGGCGCGGCGCCTCCTCTTCGCACTCCACTTCGGCTCGTCGAAGATCCTACTCTCCGGCGACCTCAGCGGAGAGAGCCGCATCCTGTATAATCGCAACATCGTTGGACGCGTGCGCAAGGCGCTCCCCTTCCTGACGCTCGACCGCGACCCCTACCTCGTGGTGGCGAACGACGGGACGCTCAAGTGGATCCAGGACGCGT
>DAIESF010000479.1 GCA_027346425.1 Gemmatimonadota bacterium
GACGACCAGATCGCCGACATCGCCGCGTACCTGCTGACCCTGAAGTAACTCCCCATCTCCCGTTTCACGACTCCCGTCTCCACCTGACGAATGGCTACTGTCGCTGCAAGTCCGACCTACGCATCAAGCGCGACGCCGTCGCGCACCGGGCTGATGGACTGGCTCACGACCACCGACCACAAGAAGATCGGGACGTTGTACCTGCACACGTCGCTTTTCTTCTTCGTGCTCGGCGGCATCGAGGCGATCCTGATGCGCTGGCAGCTGATGCGCCCGAACGGCACCGTGTTCACCGCGGAGCAGTTCAACCAGCTGTTCACGATGCATGGCACCACCATGGTGTTCCTTGCCGTGATGCCGCTCTCGGCGGCGTTCTTCAACTACCTGATCCCGCTGCAGATCGGGGCGCGTGACGTCGCCTTCCCGCGACTCAATGCCTTCAGCTACTGGGTCTTCGTGCTGGGCGGCATCTTCATCACGCTCCCCATCTTCGTGTGGGCGGCCCCCGATGGCGGCTGGTTCGGCTACGCCCCGCTCTCCGGGCGCACGTACTCGCCGGGGCCGAACATGGACTTCTGGGTCCTCGGCATCCAGATCCTCGGCATCTCGTCGCTGGCCGCGAGCTTCAACTTCGCCACGACGGTGATCAACCTGCGGGCGCCCGGCATGAACATGATGCGCATGCCGATGTTCACGTGGATGTCGTTCGTGACGCAGTTCCTGATCATCCTCTCGTTCCCGGTCGTCACGATCGCCCTCGTCTTCCTCCAGTTCGACCGCTTCTTCGGGACGACGTTCTACCAGATCTCGGCGGGCGCCGATCCGCTCCTCTGGCAGCACCTGTTCTGGATCTTCGGGCACCCCGAGGTCTACATCCTCATCCTCCCGGCCTTCGGCCTGGTGAGCGAGGTGCTCCCGACCAACTCCAAGAAGCCGCTCTTCGGCTACCCGGTGATGGCGTACTCCGGGATCCTCATCGGCTTCCTCGGCTTCGGCGTGTGGGCCCACCACATGTTCGCCGTCGGGATGGGGCCGATCGCCGACACCGTCTTCGGCCTGACGACGATGCTCATCGCCATCCCCACCGGGGTGAAGATCTTCAACTGGATCTTCACCATGTGGGGAGGCTCGATCCGCTTCACCGCGGCGATGAAGTTCGCGATCGCCCTCATCGCCATGTTCACCATCGGCGGCATCTCCGGCATCACGCACTCCTCGCCGCCGTCCGACCTGCAGCAGACCGACACGTACTACATCGTCGCCCACTTCCACTACGTGCTCTTCGGCGGGGCGATCATGGGGATCTTCGCGGGGATCTATCACTACTTCCCCAAGATGTACGGCCGGAAAATGAACGAATCGCTCGGCACCGTGCACTTCTGGCTGAACCTCATCGCCATGAACCTCACCTTCTTCCCGATGCACTTCTCGGGGATGCTGGGGATGCCGCGCCGTATCTACACGTACGATGCTGGCCAGGGATGGGAGACGTTCAACATGATCTCCACCATCGGCGCGTTCCTGCTGGCGCCGGCCACCCTGATCTTCGTCTACAACTTCTTCCGGTCCAAGAAGCACGGTGAGGTTGCCGGACCCAACCCATGGGACGCCCCGACGCTCGAGTGGTCCATCCCCTCGCCGCCGCCGGAGTACAACTTTGCCAAGATCCCGATGGTCTCCTCGCGCTACCCGCTGTGGGACCTGACCCACCCGGAGCGCACCTCGGAGATCCCGCACACGCAGTCGGGATGGGAAGACGCCAAGCACCAGACCGGCGAGCACGACATGGCGCCGATGCACATCGAGACGGAGACGAAGACGGCCAAGGAGCTGGGCATCCCCATGCCGTCGTCGACCATCAAGCCGTTCTTCGTGGCGTTAGGCATCGTCCTGATGTTCGCGGGACTCGTCTTCCTCCCGAAGGGGATGCACATCCCGGCCTTTGCCCTGATGTTCGGCGGTTCGGCCATGTGGATCGGGTTCCTCTACGCCTGGCTCACCACCCCGCTCGAAGACCACCACTAGTCGCGACGGGAGAGATCCCCTCTCCCGTTCCCCGTCTCCCGCTTTCCGTCTTGAATTAATGTCCGCCTCTTCTGCCGAAGCCCACGGGCACCACTACACGACGACCGGTCTCGACAACCGGAAGATTGCCATCTGGGCGTTCATCGGGTCGGAGTGCATGCTCTTCGCCTCGCTCATCTCCACCTACCTCATCTACAAGGGGAAGAGCGTCGTCGGTCCGTTCCCGCACACGCCGTGGACCGATCCCTCCTCGGGGAAGGTCTACCCCGCCATCCTCAACATCCCGGTCACTTCGGCCTCGACGTTCGTCCTCCTGATGTCGTCGCTGGCCATGGTGCTTGCCCTCGCCGCGGTCGAGAACAAGGGCAAGCCGCTCCCCCCGGGGTCGGGGTGGTGGGACAAGGCGCTCACGTCGTCCAAGCTCTGGCTGTGGATGACCTGCCTCCTCGGCGCCGGCTTCCTCGCCTTCCAGGCGTATGAGTTCACCTCGTTCGTGCACGAGGGGCTCACCATTCGCCGCAACCTGTTCGGGTCGTCGTTCTTCACCCTCACCGGCTTCCATGGCGCGCACGTGACCGCAGGGGTGATCTGGCTGGGGACGCTGCTCGCCATCGACTACAAGCGCGGACTGCAGCCGTCCGACGCCCTCAACGTCGACATCGCTGCCCTCTACTGGCACTTCGTCGATGTGGTGTGGATCGCGATCTTCACCCTCCTTTACCTCATTCCAGACTGAGCCCACTCATGTCTCACGAGAACGCACACGCCGAGCACTACCACCCGACGTGGAAGGAGTACAAGTGGGTGGCGCTGATCCTGTTCCTGATCACCGTCGTCGAAGTCGCGGTGTACTACATCCCCGGGGCAACCTCGCACGCGGCCTTCGTCCCCAGTCTCCTGATCATGTCGGCCGTGAAGTTCGCGATCGTCGTGATGTACTACATGCACCTCAAGTACGACCACAAGCTCTTCCGCGCCCTCTTCACCGGGCCGCTGGCCGTGGCGATCGTCACGCTCATCGGACTCCTCTTCCTCTTCTCGAAGTTGGCGATCCGCCTGGCGGGACGCGGCGCGTAACGCGCAGCTGACACCGGCGAACGAAGGCGGGTGGCTCCGAACTGGAGCCACCCGCCTTCGTTTCCCCCCTCGCGCCGGCTCCCCGAACCCGCCGGGCGCCGGCCCGCCGCTCAGATGCCGCGAAGCCCGACCACCGCGCCGTCGACGGCCCGGCGATGGTGCTGCACCATGTATGTCCCCATCACGAACGCCGCCACGAGGTTGGCGGCGCCCACTTGATACCAGGCCGTCTCCCGAAACGCCGACTGCTCGCCAACCAGCACTGTGAGGCCGAGCGACGCCAACTCGAGCGCCACGAAAAGGATGGCGAAGCCGACCAGGATCGACGGCTCGCGATCGGCCGCGGCAAAAATTCCCGCAAAGACGACCCCGACGAGAATGAAGGCCAAATAGTGGAAAATGGTGTACATCAGGACCGTGAGCGGCATCGACGCCGCGACCGAGACGCCCAGGAATCACTGCAGCGCCAGTCCTAACGAGTACGGGGTCTGGAATGCGTGCCCGGCCACGAGGTCGGCCACGAAGAACCAGGCGGCCACCGCGGTGGCCCCGAGCACACCGACCTCCACCCCCTCGCGTCGTATGCTTCCCTGCTGCGCCATAGCCTATCCTCCCGTGCGTCCAAGGGCTGGAAAGTGCCGTACTGACACGGACCCGACACTCACAGGGTAGCAGTAACTGGCGAAGGGCGCGATAGTATCCCGTCCTGCTTCACTCCTTTTTTTCCGCCGAGCGCCCCACCCGTGCCATGACGGCGACGATCCCACCGACCCCGGCCGCAGCATCAACCCCTCGGCCTATCCCACCCCAACCGATCGCTGCAGGAGCGGGACACGCGAGCGCGGCACCGCGAGAACGACTGCTGTCGCGCGACGTGTTCCGCGGCCTCACCGTGGCAGGGATGCTCCTGGTGAACAACCCCGGGAGCTGGGGGGCGATCTATCCGCCGCTCGAGCACGCGACGTGGAACGGGTGGACCCCGACCGACCTGATCTTTCCGTTCTTTCTTTTCATCGTCGGCATCACGACCCACCTGTCACTCGCCGCCCGTCGCGCGCGCGGCGACGACGACGGGGCCCTCGTGCGACAGATCGTGAAGCGCGGGCTCCTGATCATCCTCTTCGGCCTCCTCCTCGCCGCCTTCCCGTTCACTCCCCTCACCCGCATCACCGAGATGCGATTCCCGGGGGTCCTGCAGCGCATCGGGCTCGCCTACCTGTGCGGGGGACTGCTCACCCTGCGCACCTCGCTCAAGCAGCAGGTCGCAATAGTTGCGGTCCTCCTGTTCGGCTACTGGTTCGCGATGACGCTGATCCCCGTCCCGGGACGAGGGCTCGGGGCGCTCCTCCTCGATGACCCGTCTGCCTCGCTGGCAGCCTACATCGATCGTGCGGTCTTCGGCGCGCACCTCTGGAGGTCGTCGAAGACGTGGGACCCGGAGGGGCTCCTGTCCACGGTGCCGGCGGTGGGAACGGTGATCCTCGGGGTGATCGCCGGGCGCTGGATCGCCTCTCCACGACCACTGTCGGAGAGGCTGGTCGCCCAGTTCGCCGTGGGATCGTTATGCATGATGGTGGGGCTGATGTGGCACTGGGCGTTCCCGATCAACAAGAGCCTGTGGACCAGCTCGTACGTCCTGTTCACCGCGGGAATGGGGGCGGTGGCGCTGGCCACCTGCACCTGGCTGATCGACGTGTTAGGCATAACGTGGTGGACGCGCCCCTTCCGGTGGTTCGGGATGAACCCGATGATCGCCTTTGTGGGTTCGGGAATGATGGCCCGGCTGATATATTCGGTCATCACCGTTCCGCATGGTGGTGAGCAGGCTCCAATACAGCGGGTGATCTACGACAACTTCTACGCTTCGTGGCTCGCGCCGCGCAACGCGTCGTTGCTGTTCGCAGTCACCTTCGTCCTCCTCTGGGCGGGGATCCTTGGGGTACTGCACCGCAAGCGGATCTTCTTCAAGGTTTGACGACCTTCGCGCAGCGCCGGCGCGGAGGGGGAGTGGCCCTCGACGACATGCTGACGCCCGCCCTCGAACGACTCGCTGCACGCCTCGCTGCACGTCTCGCTGCACGACTCGCTGCCCGCTGCGCCTCGTTGGGGCTTGCGCTGGCCGCCGTCGCCGCCCCTGCCGCAGTGGGCGCTGCCCCGCTGGCCGCGCCTCCGGGGCTCCGCGGGATGCAGGGCGCCAACGCCTCGGAAGCGCGGACCACCGGCTCGTCGCCGACGACGAAATCGTCGGCGACTCGGCGCAGCACGAAGGCGAGCAAGGCGAGCAAGGCGAGCAAGGCGAGCAGGGCGACCGTGAAGTCCAAGGGGTCGACGAAGGCGAAGGCATCGCCCCCCTTGAAGGCGAGCACCACGCCGGGAAGCCGCCGCCGCAACAGTCGCGGAAAGGCGCGCCGCCTGGTCAAGGCGGTCCCGGTCCTTCGGTATACCACGCCGCGCGGCGAGATCGCCTTGGCCGCCGACCTGCAGACCCTTCTCAACGCGCGCACCAAGAGCGGAGCGTGGGGCGTCGTGGTGGCATCGCTCTCGCGCGGTGATACCCTGTTCAACTGGCACGGCGACGCCCCGATGCTCCCCGCATCGACGCTGAAGCTCTACACCACGGCCCTCGCCTTCGACCGGCTGGGGCCGAGCTACCAGCTCACCACGGAAATCCTGCGCGACGGAACCGTGTCGGGCGATGGAACGCTGCGCGGCTCGCTCTACCTCCACGGCGGGGGCGACCCCTCCATGTCGTCGCGTTACCAGACGGGCGGCCCCGAAGCCGCCATGCGCGCCTTGGCGCGGATCGTCGCCGACGCCGGCATCAAGCGCGTGAGCGGCGACATCGTCGGCGATGCCAGCGCCTTCGACGCCAAGCGGATCCCCGATGGTTGGCTCGGGCGCTACCTCAACGACTCCTACGCCGCGCGCGTCTCGCCGCTCTCGCTCAACGAGAACCTGCTCAACGTCGTCATCAACCCGGGGAAATCGGGCGGGGCCGGCGTCGTCTCGTTGCAGCCGCCGACCGTGGCATACAAGGTCGTGAACAACACACGTACGGTTGCCGGGACCCGCGGCGGGCGACTGGTCGTATCGCGCACCAGTGACGGGACGATCGTCGCCCGAGGAACGATCGGGAGCCGCTCCCAACCCAAGGTGTATCAGGTCGTGGTCGATGACCCCGCGCTGTTCACCACTGGCGCTTTCCAGAAGGCGCTCGAGCGGGAAGGAATTGCAGTCGACGGAACGCTCCGCCTGGGTCCGACGCCGCAGGGCGCCTCGCGGGTTGGCGCCACCTACTCGCCGCCGCTGGCATCGCTGGCCGATGACATGAATCGCGAGAGCATCAACCACATCGCCGAGCTCCTCTTCCGCGACGCAGCGCGCACGGCCGCGCCCGACGGTGTGGGGTCGGCAGAACGCGGCAACGCCCTCCTGCGCGACCTCCTCACGCAGAAGGCCGGGGTGCGTGGCGACGCGGTGAGCGTGGTGGACGGAAGCGGCCTGTCCTCGCTCAACCGTATCACCGCGCGGTCGCTGGTGCAGCTGCTGGGCTATGCGAACCGCGCCGCGTGGGGACGCGAGTTCCACGCCTCGCTCCCGGTCGCTGGGGAGTCGGACCTGCTCCGCCGCCGCATGACCGCCACCCCGGCACAGGGGAACCTGCACGCCAAGACCGGGACGACCAACGAGGTCATCGCGTTAGGCGGCTACGTGACCGCCCAGAATGGCGAACTCCTCGCCTTCTCGTTCCTGTACAACGGGCGCGACCGCTGGCACGCCCGCGAGACGATCGACGCCATGGGGGCGACGCTCGCCGGGTGGAGTCGCTGACGCGGCAGCTCCGCCCCGCGCCATCGCACCGGGAACGCACGACGCCCCGCGGAGCCAGGCTCCGCGGGGCGTCTCAGCACCCGGACTCGGCGCCTTACGAGCGCCGGACTCGGCGCCTTACGAGCGCGTGAACTGGACCTGCACGCCGCGCTTGGCGAGTTCGTCGATGTACTCTCGCGCCGGCATACTCTCATCGGGGGTCAGGACCCCGGGGGCGATCTTCCCGCGCCCCTGAAACAACCCGGTGATGGCCAGCGAGTAGCCGGTGGTGCGCATCATCGAGGAGATCCCGTGCGCCGCATCGAAGTGATCGACCAGCTCCCAGGTGAGGGTCGCCGGGGCGCCGTCCTTGCGACCGCTCACCGTCACGCGCAACGCGACGAGGTCGGGCTTCTTGCTGGTGAGGCGCGGCCCCATGACCGCCACCGCCACGTCCCGCGGCGAAACACTGACCCCCTTCACATCCACCGGCGCGAGGTCGATAAGGCCGAGGTCGCGAATCGCCTCCATGATCCTGGCATGCCCGGGATAGCGGAGCGTTTTGTACTCCATCACCGGGATCTTCCCCTCGTAGCGAAAGGCCATGGTGGAGAGCCCCCCGGCGGTATGGAAAGCCTCGAGGTCGCCTAACGGCGCAGGGAACGTGACTGTCTCCAGTTCCGACAGCGCCTTGACCTGGGTCCGCTTGCCGTCGCGCACCACCCACGACAGGGTCGTGTAGTAGTCCAGCACCCCTTCCAGCGAATAGACGATCTGGTAATTGAGCGGCGGCTCGGGGAACTGCGGGAGCCCGCCAACGAAGATCCGCACCGCATCCACCGCGTCCAGCTGCTCGATCCCATACTGGGCGAGGATGTTCACCATCCCCGGCGCCACGCCGCAGTCGGGGATGATCGACACCCCCTTGGCCTTCGCCTGGTCGTGCAGCTGCTTCTGGTGGAAGACAATCTCGGTGTTCCCCCCCAGGTCGCAGAAGTTCGTCCCAGCCTCGACGGCCATCTGGGCCAGCGGCTCGTTGAAGTAGTAGGGGATGGCGCTCATCACCGCGACGCACTCGCGCATCTGCGACAGCACGGCCTCGCGATCGCGGACATCGAGCACGGTGGGGATGAGTCGCCCCCCGACATACGGGGTGAGGAACGAGGGGAGATGGTCGATATGCACGTCGGCCAGGCGGACTTCCTGGACGTCGGCGTTCTGCAAGAGATCGAAGGCGCAGGCCGAGCCCTGAAGGCCGGCGCCGAGTACGAGCATGCGCATCGGGGGTGGTTCTCCGCGTGCTGTGAAAGTGAGCCCTGAAGATAACCGGGCCCGGGCTTCATTGAGAGTCGTTAACGAGTCGTGATGCGCCCCAGGATCGAGGCGTCGGCATCGAACACGACCGTCCTCGGCGCCCCGTCGAGCGAAATGGGAACCGGAATGGTCGCGACCCGCGCCGCCGGGACGGTGACCCACGTGCGCCGCACCAGCCCGAGGGCGTCGGTGACGTCGACCGGGAGGTTGAGGCGATATGGGGCCACGCGTGTCCCCTGCGAGACCGTCAGGAGGAGCGCCTTTGCCCCCTTCTCCCAGCGCCACCCCACCGTGAGGTCGGCGAAACCCGGGCGTCGCATCCACTGGTCGAAGAACCAGTCGAGCCGCTGCCCCGATGCCGCCTCAACCTCGCGCACGAAGTCGTCCGTGAGGGCGTTCCCGTGCCGGTGCCTGGCGTAGTACGCGCGCACGCCACGAAAGAACGCCGAGTCACCGACCTGGCGCCGCAGCATGTGCAGCGTAAAGCCCGCCTTCTCGTACACGTTGCTGCTGAGGACATAGCGCAGGTCGCTCAGCGATTCGTCGATGACCGGCTTGTCCATCGAGATCGTGTTGTTGAGCACCGTCTGGCGCATGCGCTTGAGGTCCTCGACGAAGGCGCTGTCGCCGTGCGCGTGCTCGGTCCACAGAGCGGCGAAGTAGGTGGCGAAGCCCTCGGAGAGCCAGACGTGCGGCCACTCGCGCGTGGTGACGGCATCGCCGAACCACTGGTGCGCCGTCTCGTGGGCGATGAGTCCCTCCGACATGCCGCGGCGTCGGAAGATGTTGTCGGCGTAGAAGATCGCCGAGGCATTCTCCATCCCGCCGTAGCGCGTGCTGCTCTGCACATGCGCCAGCTTCTCGTACGGAAAGGGGGCGACCAAGCGCGAGAAGTACTCGACGATTGCCCCGGCACGGGCAAATGGCCCCGGCATGTAGTCGCGCACGTCGGGGGTGATCCAGACGCTCTGCGCCACGCACTCCGGCAGCTCGCCGAGCCCGCAGGCCGTACGCCCGAGCTCATAACGAGCGAAGGGCGCCACGCCGATCACCATCACCGCCGTGTACAGCGGGCGCACCGATTTCCAGCGGGTCAGGAGCATCGGCGCCTCCCCCGGTGTGACCGGGAGCGGGGTCTCCTCCTGCAATTCGCCGTTGGCGATCACGCGGTGCGTCGCCGGCGCCACCACGGTCCACTCGACGGTGGCCTTGTCCGAGGGGTGGTCGACAGTGGCCAGCCACTGGCGCGCCCTGTCGGGGAAGTGGTCGGCGAAGGCGGTCCAGGTGCCTGACGAGTCGCGACGTACGATGAGCCCGTCGGTCGGGCGGCCGTGCGAGCGCACGGCGACGCGCAGCGTGTCGCGCATTCCCGCCGGGAGCGGGATGCGAACGGTGGCGCTGTCACGCCCCGCCGTCACGATGCTTCCGTTCACCCGCACCTCGTCGACGCGCATCGGCGCGGCGAGGTCGAGGACGAGTGTGTCGGCACGGGCGACGCGCGCGACGGACACCGTGCTCGTGACGGTCACATCACCATCGAGACCGTGCGGCGAGAAGTCGACGTGGAAGTCGTAGTGCTGCACGTCGAGTCCGGGGCGCGCCCCCCCCGTGAGGCTCGGGCGCTGCGC
>DAIESF010000196.1 GCA_027346425.1 Gemmatimonadota bacterium
ATATCGCCAACGAAGATGCGGAGCTTGCCGCGCAGCTTGGGGCCCAGGGTGGCCCAGTCGCGCTGCAGGATGTAGGAGAGGTCGTAGTTCTCCTTCCAGAAGGCAGCGGTCACGGGGTCGATCTTCCCGGTGAGGCGGTCCCAAATGCGGCGCGGGTAGCCGTCGGAGCCCACCGGCGAGTACACGCTCTCCCACACATCCCACTGGTCTCCCGAGCGCACCTTCGTTCCCAACAGGTACTCGTAGTGGTTCATCTCTTCGAGCGTGGCGTCGATGTGGCCGAGCCAGTTCCGGTGCCCGGGGCGCGGCGTGCGCTTCCACTGCGCCCCGATGTAGTACGCGTTGGTGTCGCTGTAGATGTTGACCACCGTGTAATGCCGGAAATCGATCGGGTCGGGGCAGGCGATCCAGGCGCCGTTGTACTCCTCGGGATAGAACATCTGCACGGCCATCGACTCCCAGCCACCGGTCGAGCCGCCGAAGACAAAGCGGGCCCACCCCTCACCGATTCCGCGAAAGCGCTTCTCGATCTCGGGAATCAGTTCGTACTGGATGGCATCGCCGTAGGGGCCGTTGTTGGCGGAGTTGACGGCATAGGAGTCGTCGTAGAACGGGGTGGCGTGCTGGATCTGCACGAGGAGGAATCGAGGGAAGCCGGGCCCTGTCCAGTCCTTGAAGAACTGGTAGGAATACTCCTGTTCGATGCGGTTGTAGCCGGCGAGCGAGAAGCGCGCGCTGTAGTTCGGGGCGAGGGTGGGGTCAGGGGGTTCCTCGCGCCAGCTGTCGGGGACCGTCGCGAAGTGCCCGTGGTTGATGGCGAGGGGATAGCGCGACTGCGGGTGCGAGTCGAACCCCTCGGGGAGGGTCACGAAGGCGGCGAGGTACATGTCGCGCCCCCAGAAGCGCGACAGGCGCTCGCTGCGGATGCGGACGTGCTTGACGTACTTCGTCTCCTGGAACGCAGGGATCGGGGGGATGACCCGGTCGATCGTCAGCTGCAGCACGCCGCCGCGTGCGGGGTCGACGGTTAGGGTGCGGGGGGCAGAGTACAGATTCCCCGGCTTTGTGTTCCAGCGCTGCCCTTCCCCCTGGTCCGGGGGGAGCGACACCGTCTTCCCGTCGCTCCGGCTGAATCGTTCGTAGCGATTGAGGATGGCCTGCACGCGGTAGCTTCCGCGCGGCAAGGCACCTAACGACTTGAGCGGGAAGCCGAAGGCCGCACCATCGATGGTGCGCACGTCACCCGGTTTCCACCCGGAGACGTCGATGGCGAAGGCCGGCTGGGCCCCGGCGCCATATTCCACCTGAAAGCGTGGCTCGGCGGTGGAGTCGCTCGAAAAGACGACGATCAATCGTCCCTCGAGCCCGGCAGCGGTGGCCGGCGCCCCGCCCGGAATGGTCGCGGGGAGGGTAACGGCGACCCGCAAGCGCGTGGCTGCGGACTGGCTCTCGGCGCGGGCCGTCAGCGCCGCGAGGGTGAGGGCGGCAAGTGCGGCGCGGGACGCACTCCTGACGAACGAACGGATCATCTGGCCCCCTGGGAGGTGGGAACGACGTGGGCCAACGTGCATCGCCGTGGTTCCGGCGTCCAGCAGTCCATTCCATTCACGCGTTCATGCGATGACGTTTCGCCGTCCGATTTTTCGGCGTTCCGCCCCCCGCCTTCTCGTTCGAAATGCCCCGCTTATCGTTTCGCGCCCTTGCCCCGATGGCCAGCATCTCGCTGCTCGCCGCCTCCGTCCGCGTGGTGGCTCAGGAGGTCACCCCGCCCGCCGCGAACCGCCCTCTGCGGGCGGCGCGTGTCGGCTCGGCGCACGCCATCACCAAGGCCCCGGTCATCGACGGCCGGCTCGACGAGGCGGAATGGAAGGACGGCCAGCCATTCCTCGGCTTCGTGCAGCGAGAACAGAGCGAGGGGGCGCCCGTCACCGAGCGCACCGAGGTGCGCCTCCTGACCGACGGCGAGGCGCTGTATGTCGGGGCATGGCTGTATGACCGGGATCCGACCGGGATCGTCCCCGGCGAGAAGATCCGCGACGGGACGATCGCCAACAGCGACTACCTGGCGATCATCCTCGATACGTATCACGACCGGCAGAACGGCTTCATCTTCGCCACCACCCCGGCGGGGATCGAGTACGACGGGCAGATCATCCGGGAGGGGGAGGGGGGCGGTGTGACGCAGGCGGGGCAGAACCGGATGCAATCGGGTTCGATGGGTGGCTTCAACCTCAACTGGGACGGGAGCTGGAAGGTGATGACCACCTCCGACTCGCTGGGGTGGTACGCCGAGTTTCGCATCCCCTTCTCTACCCTTCGCTACGGGGGCGGGGCGTTGCAGACATGGGGGGTCAACCTCGCGCGCATGATTCGCCGCAAGAACGAGGAGTCGTTCTGGTCGTTCATCCCGCGGCAGTTCAACCTCTACCGAATGTCGCTGGCCGGGACGCGCGAGGGGTTGGCGGTCCCGGTGCGTCGTGTGGCGACGGTGTCGCCGTACGTCCTGGCCTCGGCCAACCGCGACTTCGAGAACGCGACGAAGACGAAGTACCCTGCCGAGTGGGGGGCCGACATCAAGTACGGGCTGACGCCGAGCCTCACGCTCGACCTGACGTACAACACCGACTTCGCGCAGGTGGAGGTCGACGAGCAGCGCACGAACCTCACGCGCTTTCCGCTCTTCTTCCCCGAGAAGCGCCCGTTCTTCCTGGAGAACGCGGGTGTCTTTTCGGCGGGGACGCCGCAGGCGGTGGACCTGTTCTTCAGCCGGCGCGTCGGGATCGACAACGGGACGCCGGTCCCGATCATCGGAGGCGGGCGACTGACCGGGCGTGTGGGGAGCACGACGGTTGGGGCAATGCAGATCTTCACCGACGACGCGCCGGGCGGGACGGTGGCCGGGCAGTCGTACACCGTCCTGCGGGCGCTGCGCGAGGTGTCGCGCCGTTCGCGCATCGGGGTGATCGGCGTGCAGCGGATGACCACCGACAGCTCCGCCAGCTACAACCGTACGCTCGGCGTGGACGGACGGGTCGGGCTGGGCGATGCATGGACGATCGACTGGTGGGGGGCGGCGACGAAGACCCCGCGCCGGACGGGCGACGACTTGGGGTATAGCGGACGGGTGGCCTATACCACGCGTGACTGGAACAACAGCATCCGCTACCTGCAGTTAGGGGAAGATTTCAACCCTGAGGTGGGCTTCCTCAATCGCACGGCCGGCTACCGTTTCTATGACATCAACTTCATGCGGTACGTCCGCAAGAAGGAATGGGCGTGGTTCCGGCAATGGAATCCGCATTTCGCCTATCGCGGCTATTACGGGATGGACGACTTCTACCAGAGCGGGCAGTGGCACATCGACTTCTCGGAGATCGAGTTCTCCAGCGGCGCGCGCTTCGGGCCCGAGGTGAACGTGTTCCACGAGGGGCTGCAGCAGGACTTCGCGATCGCCGAGAACGTGATCCTCAAGCCCGGCGGCTACGACTGGACGTCGATCGGGCTCGACTGGTCGACCGACCCCAGCACGGCGCTTTCGATGGTGCTGCGCGGCGATTTCGGACCGTTCTACACCGGAATGCGCAATGGCGGGACGCTGACGCTCACCGCGAGGAAGGGGGCGACGATCTCGTCGTCGTTGCTGGTGGACTACCAGGACGTGAAGCTCGACGAGGGGGCCTTCACGCGTTCGTTAGTGGGGCTCAAGGCGGCGTACTTCTTTAGCCCGCGCATCTTCATCCAGACACTCACGCAGTTCAACAACCAGCAGAAGGTCTGGACCGCCAACGCGCGCTTCGGCTGGCTCAACACCGCGGGGACGGGACTCTTCGTCGTCTTCAACGACGGCGAGGATGCCGACGGCTTCTTCAGTTGGCAGCGCCCCAAGTCGCGCTCGCTGGTGGTGAAGTACACGAAGCAGATCGGGACGGGGATGTAGGGCTGGAGACGGGCGACGCCCGCCTCCGTGTCACCCCTGCACCGGCGGCGCGATGATACTCGCCGCCGCCGGGTGCCCCCCGTCGGGGCGAATGGCGGGCGCCGCCGGCGGTGCACTCGCGTCCGTCGGCGCACCGTGTCGCTGGATGCGTCGCGCGAACTGGTCGAAGTACGTGTAGACCACCGGCGTCACGTACAGCGTGACCAGTTGCGAGAAGGCGAGCCCGCCCACCACCGCGATTCCCAGCGGCCGGCGCGACTCGGCGCCCTCCCCCGCGCCTAACGCGATGGGGAGCGTCCCGACCAGCGCCGCCATCGTCGTCATGCTGATGGGGCGGAAGCGCACCATGCAGGCCTCGAAGATCGCCTCGAAGGCATTCTTGCCATCCCGTCGTTCCGCCTCCTGCGCGAAGTCGATCATCATGATCGCGTTCTTCTTCACCAGCCCCACCAGCAGGATCACCCCCACCCAGGCGTAGACGCTGAGTTCCGTGCGCGTGAGGAGGAGCGCGAGGAAGGCGCCGAAGGCGGCGAACGGGATCCCCGAGAGGATCGTGATGGGGTGGATGAACGATTCGTACAGGATCCCCAGCACCACGTAGATGACGAAGATCGCGACCAGGAAGAGCGTCCCCAGCCCGCGCTGCGTGTCCTGGAAGGCCTGCGCGGCGCCGGCGAAGCCGGTGCTGATCCCGTCGGGGAGGACCTCACGCGCCGCTGCCTCGACCTCGCCTACCGCCTGGCCTAACGACGCCCCCTCCCGCAGGTTGAACGAGAGCGTGACCGACGGGATCTGCCCGGTGTGGTTCACCAGCTGGGGGCCGATGGTCTTCTCGCTGCGCGTCACGGTCGAGAGCGGGACGAGGACGCCGGACCTCGCGCGCACGTACAGGAGGTCGAGCGCCGTCAGGTCGCGCTGGAACTCCGGGAGGAGCTCCATGATCACCCAGTACTGGTTGTTGGGGGTGTAGATCGTCGAGACCTGCCGCGAGCCGTACGCGTTGTACAGCGCCTGTTCGATCTGCTCGGCGGTGATGCCGAGTCGCGAGGCATGGTCGCGGTCGAGGGTGATGGTCGCCTGCGGGTTGCGGATCTGCAGGTCGGTTGACACGTCGGCGAGGGCGGGGAGCGTCCGCATCTTCGCCTCCATCGCCTGCGCTGCCGGGTATAGCGCGTCGAGGTCAGCCCCCTGGAGCGTGTACTGGTACAGCGCCTTGGCGGCGCGCCCGCCGAGCTGGATGATCGGCGTGTTCTGCCAGTAGACCGAGATTCCGGGGATGTCGGCCGTCTCCCGCGACAGGATGCGCACCATCTCGTCGGCGCTCGGGCGCTCGCCGCGCGGCTTCAAGCGCACTATCAGCCGCCCCTGGTTGGAAAGCCCGCTCGCGTTGCCGGTCCCCGTGCCGACGACGGAGAGCGCGGCATCCACATACGGATTCTTGCGCACGCGTTCGACGGCCATCTTCTGGTGCGCGACCATGTCCTCGAACGAAGTCCCCTGCGCCGTTTCGGTCGAGGAGCGGATGCGTCCGGTGTCCTCGCTGGGGATGAACCCCTTCGGGACCATCCGGAAGAGGACGATCGTCCCGAGAAGGGTGACGAGCGAGAATGCCAGCACGGTGCGGCGATGCCCCATCGCCAAGCGCAGGGTGCGTTCGTAGAAATGAAGCACCGCCTCATAGCCGCGCTCGAAGGCGTCGAAGAGCCGGTTGTGGATCTCCTGCTCGCCATGCGAGCCGCCCTTGAGGAAGCGGGCGCAGAGCATTGGCGTGAGCGTGAGCGAGACGAAGCCCGAGACCAGGATCGCGGCGGCGATCGTCACCGCAAACTCGTGGAACAGCCGCCCGATGATCCCGCTCATGAAGAGGAGCGGGATGAAGACTGCGGTGAGCGAGATCGTCATCGACAGGATCGTGAAGCCGATCTCCTTCGCGCCATCGAGCGCGGCCTGCATCGGCTTCTTTCCCATCTCGATGTGCCGGACGATGTTCTCCAGCATCACGATGGCGTCGTCGACCACGAAGCCCACCGCAAGGGTGAGCGCCATCAGCGAGAGGTTGTCGAGACTGAAGTTCATCCACCACATCACCGCGAAGGTCCCCACCAGCGACATGGGGAGCGCCAGCGAGGGGATGACGGTCGCCGGGATGTTGCGGAGGAAGGTGAAGATCACCATCACGACCAGTGCGAGGGTGACGACGAGCGTGAACTTCACGTCGGCCACCGATGCGCGGATTCCCTCCGAGCGATCGAAGAAGGTCTCGATCTCCACCGATTCCGGCATCTGGGCGCGGAGCGTCGGGAGCAGGGCGTTCACCGCCTCCGCCACCTGCACCGTGTTGGTCCCCGGCTGCTTCTGTACGGCCAGCGTCACCGAGCGCGTGTCGTTGAACCAGGCGGCGACCCGGTTGTTCTGCACGTCGTCCACGACGCGTCCCACGTCGCGCAGCCGCACGGGGCTCCCGTTGCGATAGGCGACCACGAGGTCGGCGAACTGCGCGGCGTTCTCGAGCTGGCCGTCGGCCTTCACCGTGTAGGCACGCTTGGCTCCCCACAGCACGCCGGTGGGGAGGTTCACGTTCCCCTGCGATACGGCGGTCGCCACCTCGTCGATCCCGATCCCGCGCGAGGCCAGCGCCCGCGGGTCGAGCTGAATGCGGGCGGCGTACTTCTGCGAGCCGAAGACGGTCACCTGCGCCACGCCGCTCACCGTCGAGATGCGCTGCCCCAGCACGGTCTGGCCGTACTCGTCCAGCGCCGACAGCGGCAACGACTTCGACCGCAGGTTGAGGTACAGGAACGGCTCGTCGGCCGGGTTGGTCTTTTGCATCGACGGCGGGACGATCCCCGGCGGGAGTTCGCGCAACGTCTTGGAGATTGCCGCCTGCACGTCCTGCGCCGCGGCGTCGATGCTGCGGTCGAGCGTGAACTGGATGGTGATGCTCGTGCCACCTAACGAGCTCGAGCTCACCATGTTGTCGATCCCGGCAATTGTGGTGAACTGCTTCTCCAGCGGCGTGGCCACCGCCGATGCCATCGTCTCGGGGCTCGCCCCGGGAAGCGACGCCGAGACGGTGATGGTGGGATAGTCCACGTTGGGGAGGTCGCTCACCGCGAGCTGCCGGTAAGCCATCGTTCCGAACGCGAGGATGGCGACCATGACCAGCGTGGTCATGACCGGGCGGCGAATGAAGAGCGCGGTGAAGTTCATCGCGCCCCCCCTCCCTTCCCGGCGGGCGGCGCGGCGGCGCCGCCCTTGATGTCCACCTTGGAGCCCGGCGCCAGCTTCCCCTGGCCATCGGTCACCACGCGCGCACCGGCGTCGATCCCCTGCTCGATGACGGTCCGGTCTCCGACCTGGCGCCCCGCGATGACCTTCGTCATCACCGCAGTCCCGTTGTCATCGACGGTGAAGACGAACGTCCCGTCCTGTCCGGTGAGGACAGCCTCGGTCGGGACGAGCACCGCGTTCTTCTCGCTGAACAGCTCGAGCTCAACGCGCACGAACTGTCCCGGCCACAGCTGCCGGTCGTCGTTGGCGAAGCGCGCCTTGAGCGTGACCGTCCCGGTCGTGGTGTCGACGCCGTTGTCGACGAAGCTCAGCGTCCCCCTCACGGGCTGCGAATCGCTCGCCGAGTGGAGGGCGCGCACCGGGAGTGTCGTCCTGGCCGCGTACCGTTGCACCTGCGGGAAGTCGCGCTCGGGGACCGAGAAGCGCACGAGGATCGGGCGGAGCTGGTTGATCACCACGAGCGGAGGCGCCCCGCCTGCGCGCACCAGGTTCCCTTCGCGCACGAGTAGGCTCCCCGTCTTGCCGGCGATAGGAGCGCGAATGGTGGCGTTGTCGAGGTTGAACTTCGCGGTGGCGACGGCGGCGCGATCGGCGTCGACCACCGCCGCGAGCGCAGTGGCGTTGGCTGCCGCCTGGTCGGCCTGCGCGCGCGTGACGTAGTCCTTCTGGACCAGTGCCGCGAAGCGTGCCAAATCGCGCTTCGCGTTCTCCGCCTGCGCCACATCGCGCGCCAGCCCTGCCTCCGCCTGCCGCAGCGCCGCCTCGTACGGACGCGGGCCGATGGTGAAGAGGAGTTGCCCCTCATGCACCTCGTCGCCCTCGCGGAAATGCACCTTCAGCAATACCCCGCCCACTTGGGACTGCACGTCCACCGACTGCAACGGCTCGACGATCCCATTCGCGGTCACGATGAACGGCGCCTCGCCACGTTCCGAGTGGGCCACGGTAACAGCAACCGGCGGTTTGGGCGGCGCCGATGGCTTGCCGCAGGCGCCGGACACGGTCGCGATACCGGTCAAGACACCCGTCAGCGCCCGCGTCACCGCGCCGCGGCGTATGATGCGCCCGCCCGTGCCAAGCCGAGCGTGTCCCCGGAGAAGAGAGTCGAGCAGCGTCATCGCGGTAATCCAGCGGTGGAGTCGGAAGATGAGCGTAGGCCTGTTGCCCCTGCCGGGGTCAGCGTCCCGGCGTCGCGGGCGAGTTGGGCCAGCGCCGAGTACCAGGTCCAGCGCGCGGTCACGGCCTGCGCGCGCGCGTCGGCGAGCGCCCCCTGCGCGGAGAGGACATCGAGCATGCTCCCGACCCCCTCCGCGTACCGTCCGCGCGCCACCTGCTCGGATTGCGTCGCGCTCGCCAGCAGGTTGACCGAGGTAGTCACGCGCTGCGCTGCGGTGCGCAACGCATGATACGACGTGAAGACCTGCGCCGCCGCTTGCAGGCGTGCCTGCTCGGCGCGGGCGAGCGCCGCCGCCGCATTCTCGCGCGCGACCACCACGTCGTACTGGCGCGCGAGCCCGCTGAAGATCGGGATCTGCACGCCGAGGGAGAGGGCGTAGGTCTGCCCCTCGAGCGCGGGAGCATTGGAATAGTTGCGGCCGGCCGTGGTC
>DAIESF010000005.1 GCA_027346425.1 Gemmatimonadota bacterium
GTGCAGGAGCGCGGCATCGGCGAGCGTCTGCCGGTCCTCCGGCTCGCACCCGAGCCGGGCCCCGACCGCATCAAACAGCTGCAACGAAAGCTGCCGCACGTGCTGGGCATGCGGCGCCTCGTAGTGGCAGCGCTCGGCGAAGGTGCGCACCGAGCGGTCGCGCGCCTCGCCGCGGTCGGCGGGGATGGTCGGGACGTGGGCGCTCTCCAGCAGCAGCCCCTCTCGAATCCCGTAGGCCGAGACGACGAGGTCGCGTGCCTCGATGCGCGCCATGACCTCGGCGGCGACCACCAGCCCTCCCAGGATGATGTCGGAGCGTCCGACATTGAGGCCGCGGACCTGCGCCCGCTCCTCGGGCGAGCAGGCGCGCAGCAGGTCGATGATGTGCTCGAGCTCCTCGCGAGGGACGCGCGTCCCCTGCACGCGCCCGGCGGCGCTCGCACTCCCCTGCCGGTACAGGTAGATCCCGGCCAGGTTGGTGAAGGTCCCGCCCGAGCAGATGAGCTGCGCGCCGCGCCAGTCGCGCAGCGGGAGTGCCGCGCGGATGTCGTCGCGCACCGCCTGCCGCAGCTTGCGCACGTCCTTTCGCGACGGGGTGAGTCCGAGGTACTGCTCGGTCATCCGGATGGCGCCGAACGGGAGCGAGACGAGTCGCTCGACGAGGCCGTCGGCGCTCATCGCCAGCTCGAGGGAACCCCCGCCGACGTCCATGACCACGGAGCGCCCGCGGGCCAGGTCGAAGTGGGCGAGGGCGGAGCGGAAGGCGAGTCGCGCCTCTTCCTCGCCGTGCAGCAGGCGGACGCGCAGCCCAGTCTCGCGCCTGACGAGATCGAGGAAGTGGCGCCCGTTGGCGGCATCGCGCACGGCGCTGGTCGCCACTGCCTCGACCTTCGCAGCGCCGTATTGGCGGGCGAGCGTCGCCATGCGTTGCAGTGCCTCGATGGCGTGCCCCATCGCCTCCTCGTTGAGGCGCCCTGCCCGATCGAGCCCCGTGCCGAGGCGCGGGGCCGCCTTCATCTCGTCGAGGACACGAATGCGCCCGTCCCGGGAGACATCCGCGATGATCTGCCGGATCGAATTGCTCCCGATGTCGATTGCCGCCAGCCGCACGCCGTCGCCCGGGCGCACCGTGGGGGTGCGCAAAGGGAGAACGCGCGCGCGGGCGGGGGGTGTCATCGATCAGGGCGTCGTGGCTGCTGCCTGACCGTCGACCTCGGCGCGGTGCTTGATCTGCTTGCCTTCTGCCAGGTACACCGCGTCCTCGCCGATGTTGGTCGCCAGGTCGGCGACGCGCTCCAGGTTGCGGCTGACGAGCAGGAGCTCGAGCGAGGGGTTGATGGTCCGGGCGTCGGCCATCATGTGCGTGAGCAGGATGCGAAAGAGCGAGTTGTGCAGCGCGTCGACCGCATCGTCGGCCTTGCAGACCTCGCGCCCCAACACACCATCGGCACGGATGAAGGCATCCAGTGCATCGCTCAGCATGCGCCGGGCGCGCCGGGCCATGTCCTCGATCTCGGGATTGAGGATGATCGGCGACCGCAGCGAGATGAGGCGCAACGCCGACTGGGCAATGTTCACCGCGTGGTCGCCCACCCGCTCGAGGTCGCTCGAAACCTTGATGGCACTGATGATGAAGCGCAGGTCGCGCGCCATCGGCTGTTGCAGCGCGAGGAGCTGGACGGCGAGCGCCTCGACCTCATTCTCGAGCAGGTCGATCTCGCGGTCTCCCTCGATCACCACCTCGGCCTTGTCCTTGTCGTGCGTGAGGAGGGCGTCGACCGAGAGGTCCACGAGCTCCTCGGCGCGCGCCGACATGTCCAACAAGCGCTGCTTGAGCGTCGCCAGCTGCTCGTGAAAATGGCGGAAGCCGCTGGTCGTCTCGGCGGGACTCATCCGAACCTCCCCGTGATGTAAGCCTCAGTGCGCTCCTGGCGCGGGCTAGTGAAAATACGTTCGGTCGCGTCCACTTCGACAAGGCGTCCGAGGTAGAAGAACGCCGTCTGGTCGGACACACGAGCGGCCTGCTGCAGGTTGTGGGTCACGATGACGATCGTCAACTCCGACTTGAGCTCATACAGGAGCTCCTCGATCTTCTGGGTCGCGATGGGGTCGAGCGCCGACGCCGGCTCGTCGAGGAGGAGGACCTCGGGTTGGTTGGCCAATGCGCGGGCGATGCACAGGCGTTGCTGCTGCCCGCCGGAGAGCCCGAGGGCGCTCTGCTTGAGGCGGTCCTTCACCTCATCCCAGAGCGCGGCGCGACGCAGCGCCGACTCCACGAGGTCATCGAGCTCGCTGCGCCCGGCCGTCCCGTTGATGCGCGGACCGTACGAGACGTTGTCGTAAATCGACTTGGGGAACGGGTTCCAACGCTGGAAGACCATGCCCACGCGTTGCCGTAGCTGGACGACGTCCATCTCGCGCGCGTACAACTCCTCGCCGTCGAGCAGGATCGATCCCTGGTGGCGCGTCCCCGGGATGAGGGCGTTCATCCGGTTGATGGAGCGGAGGAACGTCGACTTGCCGCACCCCGACGGACCGATGAACGCCGTGACCGAGCGCGCCGGCATCGTGAGGTCGATGGAGTGCAACGCCTGCTTCTCGCCGTACCAGAAGGAGAACCGCCTCGCCTCGATGGTCCCCGTGGCGACGGGCCCCGGGAGGCGGGAGACCGGAGTGTCGATCGTCTCGGCGGTCATCCGAACCTCCCGGTGATGTACGCCTCGGTACGGGGGTCCTTCGGGGTGGTGAACAGCGCGCTGGTCGGGGCCACCTCGACCAGTTCGCCGGCAAGCATGAAGGCGGTGCGGTTGGAGACGCGCGCGGCCTGCTGCATGTTGTGCGTCACGATCACCACCGTCACCGATCCGCGCAGCTCGTACACGAGTTCCTCCACTCGCTGCGTGCTGATGGGGTCGAGCGAGGCGGTCGGTTCGTCGAGGAGGAGCACGCGCGGGTTGGTGGCGAGGGCGCGCGCGATGCACAGGCGTTGCTGTTGCCCTCCAGAGAGCCCGATCGCCGAGTCCTTCAGACGGTCCTTGACCTCGTCCCACAGCGCCGCGCGTTGCAGCGAGCGTTCGACGATCTCGTCGAGTTCGCGGCGCGACGGGACGTCCCCCCCAAGTCCCTTGAAGCCAGCGGCGACGTTGTCGCGAATCGACATGGTGGGGAAGGGGGTTGGTCGCTGGAAGACCATCCCGATACGGCGACGCACCTGGATCGGGTTGGCCCCCCGGGCGTAGATGTCGTGTCCGTCGAGGAGCACCTCACCCTCGGTGCGCGCCCCCGGAATGGTCTCGTGCATCCGGTTGAGGCAGCGAAGGAGCGTCGACTTCCCGCACCCCGACGGCCCGATGATCGCCGTGACGGTGCCGTCGTGGAAGGCGATGTTTACGTCGCGTACGCTGCGTGTCGCGCCGTAAAAGGCGTCGAGGTGATGCACCGCGATGCGCTCGGCGCCCACCGTGACCGGCGCAGCGTTAGGCGAGACGGCCGCCGGCGTGGCGACCGGGACGGCCACGTATGGGCGCTGGGGGGTGGGGCGCGGACTGGCGAGGTCAGTCACCGCCCCCTCCGAGACGTGAACGAGTGACAAGGCGCGAGATGAGCGAGATGATGAGAACGAGCGCGATCAGGACGAGGGCGCCGGCCCAGGCCAGGCGATGCCATTCGTCGTACGGACTGATGGCATACGAGAAGATCTGGAGCGGGAGCGCTGAGACCGGCTGGTCGAGCGACAGCGACCAGAACTGGTTGCCGAACGCGGTGAAGAGGAGCGGCGCCGTCTCGCCGGCGATGCGGGCCACGGCCACCAGGGCCCCGGTGACGATCCCCGGGAGTGCGGTGCGGAGGACGATGCTGAGCGAGGTGCGCCAGCGGGTGTAGCCCAGGGCCAGCGCGGCCTCGCGCAGCGAGACCGGGACGAGGCGGATCATCTCCTCGGTGGTGCGGGTGACGAGCGGGATCATCATCGCGCCTAACGCGATTCCCCCGGCCGCCGCCGAGAAGTGCCCGATGGGACGCACGAGGAACTGCCAGGCGAAGATCCCCATCACGATGGACGGGAGGCCGTTGAGCACGTCGGAAAGGAAGCGCACCGCGGTGGCCAGGCGCGCGGTGCGCTGCTCGGCGAGGTACAGCCCCGCCCCGATCCCGATCGGGAGGCCGATGGCCGAGGCGATGCCGAGGAGGACCAGCGTCCCGGCGATCGCGTTCCCCATCCCGCCCCCTGCCTCGCCCACCGGCTTCGGCATCTTCGTGAAGAAGTCGAGCGAGATGGACGATGCCCCTTCCCGCGCCAGATGCCAGAGGATGAAGATGAGCGGGAGGACGGCGACGAGGGCGGCGACGTACATGACGCCGAGCATGATGACGTTGACGGCGCGGCGCCGCCCTAACGAGCGGGCGGTGCGCTGCGCGGCGGCGCGCTGGGTGCCCGACGCGCGCGGCGGGCGCACGGTGGCCGGGGCGCTCATCTACTTCCCCTCCCGCGACACCTGCCAGACCAGCCAGCGGGCGATGACGTTCACCGCCAAGGTCACGGCCAGGAGCACCGCGCCGCACGCCATGAGCGCCGACGTGTGAGCCTCGCTGGTTGCCTCGGCAAACTCGTTGGCGATGACCGACGCCAGCGTGTAACCCGGGGCGAAAAGCGATGACGAGATCTCGTGGCGATTGCCGATGAGCATCGTCACCGCCATCGTCTCGCCCAGCGCGCGCCCCAGCCCGAGGATGATCCCCCCGACGATCCCCGAGCGGGCGTACGGGACGACGGCGTCACGGATCATCTCCCACTTGGTGGCGCCGAGCGCCATCGCTGCCTCGCGCTGCGAACGCGGGACGGCCATCAGCACCTCGCGAGAGACCGCCGAGATGTATGGGAGGACCATGATGGCCAGGATCACCGCCGCCGCCAGCATGGACGGACCGTAGGCCGGCCCGCTGAAGAACGGAGTGTGGGCGAGCCCCAGCGTCGTGGCAAGGAAGGGCATCACCTTCTCCCGCAGCACGGGGAGGAGGACGAAGATCCCCCAGAGCCCGTACACCACGCTGGGGATGGCGGCCAGCAGGTCGACGAGGAAGGCAACGGGCTGCCGAAGCCAGCTGGGGGCGAACTCGGAGAGGAAGATCGCCACGCCTAACGCGAGCGGGGTGGCGAGGACGAGGGCGAGTACCGACGACACGACGGTGCCGTAGATCATCGGCGCCGCGCCGAATACGCCGCGCACCTCGTCCCACTCGCTCGACGTCAGGAAGCCGACGCCGAAGGTGCGGAACGCGGGCCACGCGGCGAGCACGACCTCGAGTGCGATGAGCCCAAGGAGGAGCGGGACCACCCAGGCGAAGGCGGTCGTGACCACCCGGTAAATGCGATCGCCGATCGAGGCGCCGGCAATCGCGCCCTCCACCGCGGCCGGCGCCGCCCCGTGCGGGGCGGCGCCAATCGCGGCGTCGTGCGACGGCTGGCTCACGGCGTGGCGCCGACCTGGATCGTGCCCAGTCGGGTCGCCAGCTGCGAAGCGAGGGACGCGGGGAGCGGGGCGTAGTCCAGACTCGCCGCGCTCTGCTGCCCCTCAGCGTACATCCACTTCATGAAGTCGATCAGCTTCTGCCCCTTGGTCGCGTCGCCCTGCTTCTCGTACACGAGCAGCCAGGTGAACGACGAGATCGGGTAGGCGTCGGCGCCGGCGGCGTTGACGATCGAGATGCGGTAGTCCGAGTCGGTGCCGAGCTTGGCGGTGGCGCCCTCGGCGGCCGCGGTGATGCTGGCGATCGTCGGCGCGACGAAGGCGCCCGAGGCGTTCTTGATCAACGCCGCCGGGAGGCGGTTCTGGTTGGCGTACGCCAGCTCGACGTAGCCGATCGTCCCCGGCGTCTGCTTCACGGCTCCGGCGACTCCTTCGTTCCCCTTGCCGCCCAGCCCCACCGGCCACTGCACCGACTTCCCCTTGCCTGGGCCGGCCGCCCACGCCTTGCTCACCGCGGCGAGGTAGTCGGTGAAGATGTACGTCGTCCCGCTGCCGTCGGTGCGATGCACGACGAGGATGTCTTTGGCCGGGAGCGAGACGCCAGCGTTCTCCGCGGCGATGCGCGGGTCGTTCCACTTGGTCACCTTGCCGAGGAAGATGTCGGCGACCAGCTCTCCCGTCAGCCGCAAAGGCGTGGTGACTTCGGGCAGGTTGTAGGTGACGACGTCGGCCCCGAGGACGGTCGGGAAGTGCAGCACCTTGCCGCCCTTGGCGGCCGCCAGCTCCTCGTCGGTCATCGGGCCATCGGACGCGCCGAAGTCCACGGTCCCTTCCGACAGCTGCTTGATGCCGCCGCCGGAGCCGATCGACTGGTAGTTGATCTTGATCCCCTTCGTCGTGGCGTAGTCGGAGAACCACTTCGAGTAGATCGGATAGGGGAACGTCGCACCGGCGCCGTTCAGGTCCACCGAGGACGATGTCGTGGCGGCGGCGGTTCCGGTATCACCGGCCTTCGTTTCGCCGCGACCGCAGGCGGCGATTGTTACAATGGCGAGCGCGGTCAGGGCGCGAGCTTTCACTGTGTCCTCTCCGGGTAAGTGCAGAAGTGACAGTAAGATCACATCGTCCGGCGCTCAGTCGCGTGGCGGAATTGTAACGTCGCGGTCACACCTGGGCGGGGGGATCGGGGGGGGCCCTGATTCGGGCGGGTGGGTTCCTCGGGTCGGGAGCAGGGCAGCCCACCATGCCTCCCGCTCCCTCTCTCGTCGGCCGACCTCGAGGCTACTCGTTTACATCTCGGTTGCCAGCGTCACGAACTTGTAGATGCCGTCCCGGGCGATGATCGGGCCGAACAACCGTTGCGAGAGGGTATCGCCTTCAGCTCGCACGCGGCGAACGCGGCAGTTGCTCCAGATTCGGTTCTCCCCCTGCACGTCGGGCTCGTTCGGGCATGTCCAGTCCACGATCCGGAGCGGCTTGCCGCCAAGGCGCTCGATGGTTCGCCGGAATCCCTGCACCGACGCGTCGGACAGCAGTCGCCAGACCAGCCACGGGGGTTGGCGCATCGGTGCCTTGGTATACGGCGACGATGGATAGACAAGGAGGGCGAACTCGGGGCGATTGACGGCCAGGTGGATCAGGGTGAGCGAATCGCCCTGCTCGACGGCGGCGATCCAGCGACGCACCAGCGCGTCGCGTGACTCGGCGCCGTTGGCGAGGCGGGTCGGACGCGAGGGGAGGTCGGCGGTAAAGCGGCGGATCTCCTCCTCCACCGGGAGAATGGAGTCCACGACATAGCCGGGCGTTGCGCGGTTGATGGAGTCCTGCTGGGCGCGCGCCAGCGAGTCGGCGACGGCGCTATCTCGCGCGTCGAGCGTCTCCGGCGCGCGTCTTTCGCATGCTACGCCGGCGAGGAGGGTGAGAACGAGGGCGAACGCGGTGCGGATCACGGGGACGGTGAGGTCTGGGGAAAGCAAAGCGGCTGGCGTCCACGTACGGACGCCAGCCGCCGTGCCACTAGGAGTATCTAGTTGCGGGCGTAGGTGGTCCACCCCTGGAACCACTTCGCGCCGGTCGGGTTCACCGCACCGCGGTAGGTGGTTCCCGCGACGGCGGTCCCCGCCGCGGTGGCGAGGCGCCCGGAGAAGGTCGTCATCCCGCCGGTCGCCGCTGCCGAGCCCGCTGCCGGGGTCCAGTCGAAGGCGGAGACGTTCGTCGTGGCGCCGATCGTCGTGGGGAAGGCGGTGAAGGTCGCCGCCGTCGTCACCCCGGTCGCGGTGACGAGCGCGTTCGCGGTGGCATCGAGCGAGTTCTGCACCGTGCTCCCCGAGGCCGCCTGGAAGATCGTCGGCGTCTCGACAAACAGGATGTTGCGCAGCGCGAGGTCGGCGGTGGCGAGGTCCGGCGTGGCGGTGGAGCCGGCGCGGGCATAGGTCTCGGCGTCACGCAGCGAGATCGCGGCGCGTGGCCAGCGGGCCACGACACCGTTCACGTACCAGCCAGCGACACCGCGGCGGAGCATCATCCCGACGCCGCCCGAGCTGCCAGCAGTAGCGGCGTCGCCCGTTCCGACGAGGGTGAAGTTGGCGACGAGCGGGGAGGTGAACGGCGTGGAGAGGCGCCCGAGCTGGCAGCCAGCCCCTTCGCACCCGTCGTTCTCGATCCCCTGCGGGTCGCTCGACGGCGAGCCGGCGCCGGTGCGCGGGGTGAGCTGCGTGCTCTGCATCGCGATCACGTTCTGCAGCCGCCCGCGGAAGCCTTCGGACATGTCGAAGTGATCGTCGCCCGCTTCATACGAGACCAGGTAGCTGGCGTCGACCGTGCCGCCGAAGAACTCGAAGGAGTCGTCGAGGCCGGCCATCGACTGGAGGTACGAGAGGCGGGTGCCGCTGCCTAACGCGGCGAGGGTGAAGCTGTTCAGCTCGTTGTTGAGCGACGGCGCATAGCCGGCGAACTCGACGCGGACGTAGCGCAGCTCACCGCTGTTGTCGGTGTCGGTCGTTCCGCCCGAGTAGACCACCTTGTAGTTGGTCCCGCTCGTGTTCCCGGCGACGGTGTTGCTCCCCTCGAGCTCGATCTCGACGCCGGTGCGGCTGAGCGTCGCATTGCCGACGAGGATCAGGCCGCCCCAGTCACCGGGCTGGCGCTGCCCCGCCGCGCGCGACGAGGTGAAGACGATCGGTGCATCGGCGCGTCCGATCGCGTTGATCTTCGCGCCGCTCAGGATGAAGAGCGATGCCCCGAGGGTGTTGTAGTCCCCCTCGATGCGCGTCCCCGCCTCGATGGTGAGTGTGGCGCCGTTGGCGACGTGGATGAAGCCCTTGAGGACGTACACCTTGTCGGCCGTCCACGTGGTGTTGGTGGTGATGTCGTTGGTGACGTCGATGCGGCCGGCGGCGCCGAAGGCGAGCGTGGTGGCGCTGGTTTCACCCGAGGCGGAGCTGCGGCTCGTCCCGCGGACGGCGGTCACGCGGTAACGGTACTGGGTCTGGACCTTGAGCCCCGTGTCGTCGTACGTGACCTGGCCCCCCGCCGCGGGAGCGGTCACGGTCGTCGCCAGCGCGAAGGCCCCGGTCGCGCCTTCGGCACGCTCGATCTCGTAGCTGTTGTCGCCGGCCGTGCCATTGAAGACGACGCGGATGGAGTTGATTCCTGTGGCGGTCGCCTGCACGCCGAGCGGCGGCGTGATGACCGGTGCCGTCGAGCCGTTGTCGCTGCTGCAGGCGGCGATGCCTAACGCCGACAGCGCG
>DAIESF010000017.1 GCA_027346425.1 Gemmatimonadota bacterium
CACGAAGTAGGCGCTGATCAGGAAGAAGACCCGGGCCAACCCGTGCGTGAGCCCGGTGCCGTTCTTGTTCGAGAGGCTCACCGCCAGCTCGACGGCGAGGAGCCCGAAGAGCGTGGTGAACTTGATGACCGGGTTGAGCGCGACCGATGAGGTGTCCTTGAACGGATCGCCCACCGTGTCGCCGACTACCGTGGCATCGTGCAGCGGCGTCCCCTTCGCCTTCAACTCGGTCTCCACGATCTTCTTGGCATTATCCCAAGCGCCGCCGGCATTGGCCATGAAGACCGCCTGATACAGTCCGAAGAGGGCGATGGAGACAAGGTACCCGATGAAGAAGTACGGCTCTACAAAGGCAAAGGCGAGGGTGGAGAAGAAGACGGTGAGGAAGATGTTGAGCATCCCCTTTTGCGCGTACAGGGTGCAGATCTCCACCACCTTCTTGGAATCGGCCACCGACGCCTTGGTCGTCCCCTCGAGCTTGATGTTGTCCTTGATGAACTCCACCGCGCGATAGGCGCCGGTCGTCACCGCTTGCATGGAGGCGCCGGTGAACCAGTAGATCACGGCGCCACCGGTGACGAGCCCGAGCAGGAACGGCGGGTGGAGGAGGGAAAGGTACTGCAGGAACTCGGGCTTGAGTCCCTCGGTGAGCGAGACGACGATCGAGAAGATCATCGTCGTCGCTCCGACGACTGCCGTGCCGATGAGCACGGGCTTGGCGGTCGCCTTGAAGGTATTCCCCGCCCCATCGTTCTCCTCGAGGAACTCCTTCGCCTCCTCGAACTGCGGCTTGAAGCCGAAGTCGCGCTGCACGTCGGCCTCGATCCCCGGCAGCTGTTCGATGGTGGAGAGCTCGAAGACGGACTGCGCGTTGTCGGTCACGGGGCCGTACGAGTCCACGGCGATGGTCACCGGCCCCATGCCGAGGAAGCCGAAGGCCACGAGGCCGAAGGCGAAGACCGCGGGGGCCATCATCATCCCGGCGGGGAACATGATGCTGACGTAGTACCCGATGGCCATGAGCGACATGATCGCCATGCCTAACCAGTACGCCGAGAAGTTCCCGGCGATGAGCCCGGAGAGGATGTTGAGCGATGGGCCGCCCTCGCGTGAGGCCGTCACGACTTCGCGCACGTGCCGCGACTCCGTGGAGGTGAAGATCTTGACGAACTCGGGGATGATGGCGCCGGCCAGCGTTCCGCAGGTGATGATCGTGGCCAGTTTCCACCACATCGTCCCGTCGCCGATGGATGGGATGAGGAGATACGATGCCGCGTACGTGATGATCACCGAGATGATCGACGTGAGCCACACCAGGCGGGTGAGCGGTGCCTCGAAGTTCATCTTGTGCGCGTCGCCATACTGCGACTTGGCCACCGCCTCGTTGATGAAGTAGGAGAGCCCGGACGCCACGACCATCATGACGCGCATCATGAAGATCCAGACGAGGAGCTGCACCTGCACCGCCGGCTCCCGCACCGCCAGCAGGATGAAGGAGATCAGGGCCACGCCGGTCACACCGTAGGTTTCGAACCCATCGGCCGACGGTCCCACCGAGTCGCCGGCATTGTCGCCCGTGCAGTCGGCGATCACGCCGGGGTTGCGGGCGTCGTCTTCCTTGATCTTGAAGACGATCTTCATCAGGTCGGCGCCGATGTCGGCGATCTTGGTGAAGATGCCGCCGGCGATGCGGAGGGCCGCCGCCCCCAGCGACTCGCCGATGGCGAAGCCGATGAAGCACGGGCCGGCGTAGTCCCCGGGGATGAAGAGCAGGATGAGGAGCATCAGGAGCAACTCGACCGAGATGAGCATCATCCCGATCGACATCCCGGCCTTGAGCGGGATGGCGTAGCACGGATACGGCTTCCCCTTGAGCGCGGCGAAGGCGGTACGCGAATTGGCGAAGGTATTCACGCGAATGCCGAACCAGGCCACGCCGTAGCTCCCGGCGATGCCGACGAGCGAGAAGACGAGGATGATGAGCACCCGGTCCCACGGGAAGCCGATCAGCGCCTTGAAGTACAGCAGGATGACGGCGCCGATGAAGAGCCACAGCAGCAGGATGAACTTCCCCTGCGTGACGAGGTAGGTCTTGCAGGTCTCGTAGATGAGTTCCGAGACCTCGAGCATCGACTTGTGGACCGCCATGCCTTGCAGCTGTCGGTAGATCGACAGCCCGAAGAGGAGGCCGAGGACGCAGACGACGATCCCGCTCAGGAGGAGCGTGGTTCCGTTGATCCCGCCCAGGAAGGTCGCGGTCGAGAGGTCGGGGACCTGGAGGTTCGCCTCGCCACCGGGGCGATGCTCGGGCTCCCCCTGCGCGGGAGCGTCGGTGGCCGGCTGCGTGGCGGCGGCAGGCGCGGCTGTTGTCGCAGCCGGGTCGCCGCCGGGGGCCTGGGCGGTGAGCGGCGACAGCGGCGCCCCCCACAGCAGGACGCCTGCCGCCGCCAAGGCGAGCGCGCGCGCCGCGCGCGAGGACTGATGCCGCACTCTCTCCCACACTTTCGTCATGCCGTACTCTCCGTCAAGGGTCGGGTTCACCACCACACTCCCTGCCGGGCGGCCCTCTCGGCCGGCCGCCCGTCGTGCACCAACTTGCGCTCGCCCGTCTCTCAGGCCCGTCATCCGGGCCCGGACGCCGCGCCCCCCACAGCCGGGCCGGTCACACGGGCGCCGACGGCGCGCGACGCCCAGCGCGCCACAGGTAGAAGACCGGAATGCCTAACAACACAATCGCCAACCCCGCCATCGCCTGGGCCCGCGTCTTGTCCGCGATCAGGAGGATGATGGCCAGTGCGCCGGCGAGGAGGACGTACAGCCCCGGCAGAACCGGGTATCCCAGGGCGCGATACGGGCGCACCGCGGTCGGCTGCGTTCGACGGAGAATGAACAATCCGACCGTCGTGAGGCAGTAGAAGACGAGGGCGGCGAAGATGACATAGTCGAGGAGCTGTCCGTACGTCCCCGTCAGGCAGAGGATCGAGATCCAGATCGACTGGACGAGAAGGGCGAACCCCGGGACGCCACGCGCATTGAGCGCACCGGCGCGCGCGAAGAACAACCCGTCCCGCGCCATCGCCCAGTACACGCGCGCCCCTGCGAGGATGAGTCCGTTGTTGCAACCGAACGTCGACACCAGGATGGCGACCGCCATGAGCGTGGTCCCGTTGGCCCCGAAGACGGTCTCCATCATCGCCGTGGCCACCCGGTCCTGGGTGGCGTACTGGATCCCGCGGGCGACGGCGGTCGCCCCCGCGGGATCGCCCGCCAGCGGCAACACGTGGAGGTAGGCCACGTTCGCCATGATGTACAGCAGGCTCACCAGCCCCGTCCCCATGACCAGGGCGAGGGGGAGGTTGCGCTGCGGGTTGTGCACCTCGGCCGCGGCAAAGGTGACGTTGTTCCAGGCATCGCTCGAGAAGAGCGACCCGACCATCGCCGCGCCAAAGGCGAGGACCAGCGCCGATCCGATGGGAGGACTCCCGGCGAGGTTGGCACCGAAGTTCGCCGCGATCGCGTCGGCGTTGCGCCCGATGGAGAGGCCGACGAGGACGATGAGCCCGAGCGCGGCGGTCTTCACCAGGGTGAGCATGGTCTGCAGCGCCTTCCCTTCCCGCACGCCGCGCAGGTTGATGGCGGTGAGGATCCAGATACTCACCAGCGCGGCAATGCGCTGCGGGGTGAGCCCGACCTGGAAAGCCTTGGCGGGGGTATCGCACCCCAGCGCCGCCACGCAGATCTCGCCGTGCGGGAACCAGGAATACAGCTCGGCACCTACCGAAGGAAAGAGGACGCCGAGGAAGCGCCCGAAGGCCACCGCGACCGCCGCCGTCGTCCCCGTCTGGATGACAAGAAAAAGGGTCCATCCATAGAGGAACCCCATGAGTGGACCCATCGATTCGCGCAGGAAGACGTATTGCCCGCCGGCCCGGGGGTACATTGCCGCCAGTTCCCCGTAGGCGAGCGCCCCCAACACGGTGATCGCGCCGGTGGCAATCCAGGTAATCAGGAGCCAGAGCGGCGAGTTGAGTGTGCGGGCGATGTCCGAGGAGACGATGAAAATGCCGGAGCCGATCATCGAGCCGGCCACCAGCATGGTGGCGTCGGTAAGCGTCAACGCGCGGACGAACTCCGAGCCCGTGCGTGCGTCGTGTGATTCGGTCACGCCTCTCCTGCGGGAACGCGATTGTGACGGTAGCGGGGCGCAGCACCGATCGGCGCCGCGCTCCGGGGTCAAAAGTCGCGAAAAGATACGGGCGCTCCCACGCTCTGGCCAGAGCGATATGCGCCCGACGGAGTCACGGGTCGAGGACGCGCGAAGAGTGTGCTAGGAGTGCGCGAGGGGCGGCGTCATGCGACGCTAGGAGCGCGGGGCCTCGGCGGTGACGACCGCGGTGTCGAGCACTGGGCGACCATCCGGACGCGTCCCCGGGCGGAAGCGAATCTCGTTGAGCATCTCGCGGATACGCCGGTTGTAGCCACCGTCGTTGGACGGATTGAAGGCCAGGAGGCGCGCATTCCCGATGGTGTCGACCTCGAAGTACGCCACCAGCTTGTACGGGCGCACCTTGCTGGGAACAGGGAGCGGGAGGATCGGGAGTGAGATGACCGCGGGGGGATAATTTGCGTCCCCGCCGCCCCCCGTCCCGGGGCCGACCCCAGTTCCGCGACCGGTTCCGACACCGGAGCCTACTCCACCGCCACTCCCCGATCCGCTCCCGGCGGTGCCATCCTTTCCGGAACCACCGCCGGAACCGCTCACCACGCTCACATCCTTCACGTCCTTCGCGTCCTTCGCGTCGCTGGCAGCCTGATCGGCGGCGGGGGGCACCGGAGGCGGGGGCGGCGCCGGCTTCACTGGCTCCGGCTTCGGCTTCTCCACCGGTTGCGGAGGCGGCTTCACCGGCGGAGTCACCGGCGGAGCGACGGCCGGCTGCGCGGGCGGGGTCACCATCTGGATGAAGCGGAGCCGCTCACGAGGCATGCGCCCCCCCATCCCGCCGGATCCGCCGCCACCGCCCCCCACGGGCCCAGCCCCTCCCGCCCCCTGCTTCTGGACGAAATCGAGCTTGGTTGCCATGAACACCGGGGGGGCCAGGATCAGGAAGAGCACGACCGCGTGCACGAGGACCGAGACGATCGTCCCCTCGCGCCGGGAGACGTCGCGAAGGGGGATGCCGATCGGCGGCCGCAGCGGCGGGCGCTTTCTCGGAGTCGGCGGCGGGTTGGAGCTGGCCAGCGTCACGGTGTTCGGCGGGGGGGTGTAGGGAGCGGAGCGCGACTGGATGTTATACGATCCGGCTTCGCGAAGGGTTCATGCGAACGGCCGCGAGGCGTCGCAAATCCCGCTGCATGATGGTGTGCGAGAACGCGGACGGCGGGCACCCCGAGGGATGCCCGCCGTCCGCATGCCGTGCGCGACGCCG
>DAIESF010000201.1 GCA_027346425.1 Gemmatimonadota bacterium
GGGCCCGTCAGGTTCCTTCCAGTCGTGTCGAGCACGCGGACTTCACGCGCGTACGACGTGAATCGCTGCGGGCACGCGGCGGGTTCGTCGTATGATTCGGAAGGTAGGCAGAGGGCGACCGTCTGGCTGCGACGGTGGTGCGACGGCGAGGACGATTGAACGAATGTCCAGGGGGGCGCGAGCGCCGCGTTTTACCGCTTTCCCCCCCTCGCCGACACCGAGTCCACGATGATCCGTCCCCGGTCGTCGAGCTGCCTGAGGTATTCGTCGATGCGCCTCACGTAGCCGAGCGTCTCCACGTGGCGCCAACGCTTCACCTTGGGTGCGACCGCCTCGATGCTCGGCCAGCGCCGCGGGTCGAGCTTGGAGGCACGCGCCTCGTCCTGGGCGTTGAGCACCGTCCGGCGCCCCGCGTTGTAGCTGGCGAAAGTGAAGTCGCGGGCGTCGGTGAAGATCGAGTCGCCCTCCCAGCGCATCCAGAGCTGCCGGTCGAAGGCGATGCCGGCGCCGATGTTCATCTCCGGATCGTCGATCCGCTTGAGCTCGGGGTTCCTCGAGGCGATCTCCTTGAAGGTGGCCGGCATCAGCTGCATCACCCCGCGCGCGCCCACCCAGCTCTTCGCCTTGGGGTCGAGGTTGCTCTCGGCCATTCCCTGGGCCTTGAAGATGCGCCAGTCGAAGGCGGGGCCGAAGTAGCGCTTGGAATACTTGCGGAAGGTGTCGTCGTAGCGGTCGGCGGGGCGGCGCGGTTGGGCCGGCGACACGCGCGGGGCGAGCGCGGCGAGCGCCGCCAGGAGCAAGGTGGCGTGCAGAACGGTCAGCGGATGGCGCCGGGCGTGCATGCCGCTAATTGAGGGCGCCGCCGATGACGATCGCCACGGAGACGAAGATGGCGGCGATGAAGAGGCCGACGGCGACGTTGCCCTTCTTGAGTTCATCCTCGAAGTCGACCTTGGGGGTGAGGAGGTCGATGAGGCGGTAGGCGATGAACATCATCGCCACGCCGAGGGGGGCATAGAGGAAGTTGAGGCCTATGATCGACCACTGCATGGGGAGGGGGGATGGGGAGAGGACGACGTGATGCCTATCGCTTCTGCAGCTCATACATTACCGACCAGATGTCGTGCAATGCCTGGACGTACTCATCGCCGGCATCGCCTTGGTGACGCTCGACTTCGGATTTGAAGTTGTCGTAGTCGATCTCGTCGGCGAGGGCGGTCACGACCTGTGTCCACGCTGACTTGTCGACGAAGAGGCGGTAGGCGTAGTCACTCGCTCTGGTGGCGTGCACCTCGCATGCGCCGAGTTGGCCAGGGAAGTGGTGCTTGAGCGCGTCGAGATGAGCGCGGACGCGGGCGCGGACCATGATCCGGGAGGGGTCGATGGGTCGGCCGTGCGAGCCATCTCCTTGGCGGGCGCAGACGGTGCTGTAGAAGCCGTGTTTGGTGAAGAGCCACATGTCGTGTTTCGGTCGGGTGTGAAATCGAATGGGTATCAGGGGGGAAGCGCCGCCGCCGACGTTATCGGTACGTCTCCACGTCGTTTGCCGCCATGCCCCTGCCGCACTATACTCGGCCCATGCCGAGCACGGCGCCAATGACCGCGGAAGAGCTCCTCCGCTTCCAGCCGCCGCACAAGCGGACCGAGCTCGTGGACGGCGTGATGCTGGTGCGCGAGCCGGCGGGTTTTCGGCATGGGGTGATCGCGTCGGTGATCGGAGCGCGTGTTCGGAACCACGTGGTTCAACACGAGCTCGGCGTCACCGTCGCCGCCGAAACCGGCTTCATTCTACGACGCGACCCTGACACCGTGCGCGCTCCTGACGTCGCCTTCATTTCGCGCGACCGTCTTCCGCCGCAGGACACGCGCGGCTTCGCCGAACTGGCGCCCGATCTCGTGGTGGAGGTGCTCTCGCCCGACGATCAGCCGGGCGAGGTGCTAGCCAAGTGCGCCGACTGGCTCCGTGTGGGGTGTCGGCTGGTGTGGGTGGTGGAGCCGGAGCGGCGTGAGGTGCGGGTGTATCGCGCGGCTGGGAGTGTGGCGGTCGTTGGGGAGAGCGGTGTGGTGGACGGAGAAGATGTGTTGCCGGGATTCTCGTGCGCGGTGGCGGAAATGCTCTAGCCGTGCACGCGACTGAAGTACGCTGGAAGGTCGATCAGCAGCGGCGACACGCCTTCGCGTGGTTGCCACGTGAGCGCCTCGATAAGGATCTCGGGAGCATCGTCGTCCGGACGCCAGCGTTCCACGAAGCGATTGGCGGGGTCGACGATCCAGTACTCGGGAACGCCCTCCGATTGGTAGAGCCTGCGCTTCACGTCTCGGTCGGCGCGCACGGAGAAGGGGGAGAGCACCTCGACCGCCAGCACGAGACGCCCGACCTCTTCGAATCGCGCCGCCGGCCGCCCATCGACCAGCGGCACGATGAACACGTCGGGCTCGGCCACACGGCGCGGTGAGAAGGTGACGTCGGCGGGGGCGAAGATGCACTCGAGACCCAGCCCCTCCGCAAATGTCTGCAGGCGCACCGAAAGTTCCCGGACGGCCCGCTGGTGAAGCCACGACGGCGCAGGCGTCACGAGCAGCTCCCCGTCCACCACCTCGTACCGGTTCCCGTCGTCGGGGAGAGCGTTCCGCTCCTCCACCGTCCAGTTGCGACGGGTGACGTCCGGTAGGATCGACGATGGCGCAGGCATGGCCATAGCGTACGCTCGGCGCGGTTAGGGGGGCAAGGGGTTCGCATGTCAAACCATGACATGCCCGGCCGTGGTACCCTCATCAATTCGCTGCCTTCCAGCGCAGAACCGCGGCGCTGCGCTACTCCTCGCCGTGCACACTCCGAAAGTACGAGACGAGGTCGATCACCAGCGGCTCGCCCCCCTCGCGCGCGTTCCACGTGAGCGATTCGACCAGAATCTCGGGCTCCTCGTCGCCCAAGCGCCACCGCTCCACCAGGCGCGCCGCCGGCTCCACGATCCAGTACTCGTCCACCCCTTCACTCTGGTACAGCCACCGCTTGACGTAGCGGTCGGCGCGTGCCGTCGCGGGAGAGAGCACCTCGACCGCCAGCACCAGGTGACGGATCTCTTCGAGACGCGAGGGCTGGCGTC
>DAIESF010000052.1 GCA_027346425.1 Gemmatimonadota bacterium
AATATGGCGCTCGGCGCGGGGGGAAGCTACCGCCTGACCGGGATTCGTGTCGGCCGCGTAACTCATTGTGCGTGCGCCACATCACTGACCGAGCCCCATCGAATCAAGGGGGTGTTAACCCCGTTACGCCAGTGGCGAGGGGTCGTCAACTAGTCTGATGACGAGGGTGCCGAGGCGCTGGATTCGGCTCCCGTGCCCCCTCATGCGGTACCCCCTCTCCGGTGCAGCAGCGATGTCCTATTTCACGTCGCGACGCGGCATGACGATGATGGAGCTCATCATCGTCCTGACGATCACGTCGAGCCTTGCCCTCTTCGCCGCGCCGCGTTTCAACGGGCTGATGCAGCGCAGCGCGCTGCGTTCGTCGCGGCAGCAGATCGAGTCGATGGTGGCCACGGCGCGTGCCGCCGCCATCCAGAAGGGTCGGCCGGCTGCTTTCTGGGTGAACGGGCAGCGGATCGGGGTGCGGGCGGTGATCAACGACTCGGGGGCTACGATCGCCCTTGTCCCGTCGGTGCGACTCGATTCGCTCCACAAGGTGACGCTGACGCTGGGCGGGAGCGCCGACACGGCGATCGTCTTTTCGTCGCGTGGCTACGCGACGCCCCGCCTCGGGGGAACGGTCATCTACAAGCTGCAGATCGGCTCGCGCACCGACTCCACGTGCGTGACGTCGATCGGGCAAATCCTGGGGGAATCATGCGCCAAGTGAAGCTGGGTGGGCGCCGCCGCCGTCGCACCGTGCCGCGCACTGCGCCGCACGCCGCGCTGAATGCTGCGCGTCGCGGCATGACGCTCATCGAACTGATGGTCGCGATGGTCCTCCTCGGCGTGGGGGTGCTGGGGATGGCCGGACTTTCGTTGACGGTGTCGAAGCAGTTCGGGACCGGGGCGCGCCAGGCCGACGCCGCGCTCATCGTGCAGTCGCGCATCGACTCCATTTCCACGGTGTCGTGCCAGACGCTGGCCCCCTCGGGGCCGGTGTCGGGGACGGCGGTTACCCGCGGCGTGACGGAGCGGTGGACGATCACCGACGGCAACGACATCAAGACCATCGTCGACACCGTCACCTTCAAGGGGCGCGTGCGCCCCCTCGCCTACCAGAGCATCATCCCATGCCGCGACTGACGCCTAACGCCGCGCGGCGGCCGCGTCGCGGCTTCTCGCTGCCGGAACTGATCATCACGCTCTTCCTGCTCACCATCGTTGGAACGGCGGTGGTGCGGACCTTCACCAAGCAGCAGCAGGTCTACAAGGACACAGCGAAGGGCGCGTCGATGCGCCGCGAGCTGCGGCTGACCGGGATGCTGATGACGCAGGACGTCCGGTCGGTGTCGAGTTCCGGGGGCGACGTGCTGGAGATGTCGGAGCAGCGGGCCGGCTTCAACGGGACGTATGGCAGCTCGGTGGTCTGCGCCCGCACGGCGACGACGATCGACATCCTCCCCCCGGGGCTGGTGCACCACGAGCTGACGAGCTGGACCACGATCCCCAAGGCTGGCGACACGCTCTACGTGTACAACGATTCGCTGCTGGCCGGCGCCGAGGATGACGTGTGGCAGAAGCTGGCCATTGCCGACATCGACCAGAACACGACGACCTGTCCCGGCGCCCCCTTCGCCGACCCGGCGCTGGACGCCCCGGCGGCCAAGCCGCGCTACCGCATCACGGTGGCCTTCCCGGCGCCGTCGACGCAGATCAGCGACTCGGTCAAGGTGGGGGCGGTGATTCGCTTCACCCGGCCGATGCGCTACGAGCTGTTCCAGCCGGCGGGGAGCAGCAAGTGGTACCTGGGCTACTCCGAGTACAACAACGGCGCCTGGACCACGTCGGAGCCGGTGGCGGGGCCGTTCCGTCCCTTCATTGCAGGTGACGGGAGGCCGTCGGGGCTCCAGTTCCGCTACTACGACAGCACGGGGACCCGCCTGACCACCATTGCCGACAAGCTGCGCCTGTCGCGCATCGACGTGTACACGCGCGCGGAGGGCGGTGCCTCCGCCGTCACCGAGCGCAACGGCGCGCTGATGACCGACTCCACCCTGTTCCGCATTGGATTGAGGAACTTCAAATGAGCGACAACGTTCCGGTGATGCCTGACGAGGGTTCGACCGAGACGCGCCACGGCGCCACGCGGCGCGGCGCCGCCCTCCTCACCGCGCTGTTCGGGATCGTGGTGATCTCGATCATCGTGTCCGGCGCCTTCTTCACCTCGACGCAGGAATTCCGCGGCGGGCGCAACCAGCTGGTGGAGCAGCGCGCCTTCGCGGTGGCCGAGTATGGGCTCAACGCCGAGGTCAGCAACTGGGACCGCGGGCGCAACCTCCCCGGGGGGATGGCGGTGGGGGCGGTGGATTCGTCGCGCGTGTACGTGGCGGCCGGCGACACGGCGCGGGTGCGCATCACCCGCCTCACGCCCAACTCGTTCTGGGTGGTGTCGGAAGGGTACGCCAACATCGGCAATGCGGCGATGGAGTCGAAGCGCACGACCAACGCCTACGTGCGGCTGGCGTATCCGTCGATCACCCCCAAGGGGGCGGTGACGACGGCCGGCGACATCAACATCACCGGGAGCGCGCTGGTGGATGGCGACAACGTGGACCCGACGGGGTGGTCGCAGTGTGCGGCGATCCCTGGCTCGACGGTCCCGGCGCTGGTGGCCGGTCCCGCGGCCAACGTGAGCTACAAGGCGGGGAACATCGGCTCCACGCCGGCGCTCGTGCGCGACCCGGCGGCCGCCGATTCGAACACGTACGTGCGCTACGGGACCGAGACCTGGAATTCGCTGGCCTCCAACGCCGACATCAAGATCGCCGGCGGGATCTGGAATAGCGGCATCGGCCCGGTAGGGACGGCGACGACGTGCGACGCCAGCGTCATCACCAATTGGGGCGAGCCGTTCCGGCCCGGTGCGGTGGCCGGGTGCTACAACTACTTCCCCATCATCTATTCGTCCGCGTCGCTCAAGCTGAACGGGAACGGCTACGGGCAGGGGGTGCTCCTGGTCAACGGCGACTTCGAGATCAACGGGAAGTTCGAGTGGTTCGGGCTCATCGTGGTGCGAGACGACGTGACCAAGGGGAACGGGACGGCGCAGGTGCACGGCGCGGTCTTCTCGGCCAACATGAGCCTGGCCGACCCGACGAACTTCTGGGCCGGCAACCAGACGGTGCAGTACTCCAAGTGCGCGGTGGAAAGCGCGCTGCGCGGGTCGGCGATCCTCACCCGCGTGAAGGAGCGGCACTGGTCGCAGCTGCAATAACGCCGCGTCCGGTCTCCTGTGGCCTGCACGACGAAGGGCCCGCCTCGCGTGAGGCGGGTCCTTCCTGCATTAGGCCCGATGCGCCCGACGCGTCGGCGCGTGGGCGCGCCCGTACGCCGGCCCGCTGCGGATCGCTAGAGCGCCTCGCCCCCCATCACCACGGCCATGATCGCCTTCTGGATGTGGAGGCGATTCTCGGCTTCGTCCCAGACGCGGCTCTGGGGGCCGTCGATCACCTCGGCCGATACCTCCTCGCCCCGGTGCGCCGGGAGGCAGTGGAGGAAGATCGCGTCGCGCTCGGCCCGGGCCATGAGCGCCGCGTTGACCGTGAAACCGGCGAAGGCGCGCTCGCGCTCGGCCTGCTCCTCCTCCTGCCCCATGGAGGCCCAGACGTCGGTGGTGACCACGTGGGCCCCGCGTACCGCCTCGTGCGGGTCGCGCACCAGGTGCACCGTGGCGCGCTCGCGGGCGCGCTCGAGGAGCGCCGCGTCGGGCTCATACCCCTCGGGGCACGCCAGCCGCAACTCGAAGCCGAGCCGCCAGGCGGCGTTGAGCCACGAGTTGGCCATGTTGTTCCCGTCGCCGATCCACGCCACGACCTTCCCCTCGTGCGTGCCAAGGTGCTGCCGGATGGTGAGGATGTCGGCGAGAATCTGGCAGGGGTGCAGGTAGTCGGTGAGCCCGTTGATGACCGGGACCGAGGCATCGCGCGCCAGGTCGACGACGTCCTGGTGCGAGAAGGTGCGGATCATGATCCCATTCACGTAGCGCGACAGGACCTTGGCGGTGTCGCCAATCGGCTCGCCGCGCCCGATCTGCACGTCGCGCGGCGAGAGGAACCAGGCGGCCCCGCCCAGCTGCCACGTCCCCACCTCGAACGAGACGCGGGTGCGGGTCGACGACTTCATGAAGATCATCGCCAGCGACTTCCCGGCCAGCGGCTTCTTGTCGTACCGGCCGGCGCGCATCGACTCGGCGAGTACAAAGAGCGAATGCAGCTCGTCGGAGGAGAAGTCGGGGATCTCGAGGAAGTCGCGGTGCATGGGAGCAGAAGACGAGAAGACGAGAAGTCAGAAGACGAGAAGACGAGAAGACGAGAGGACGAGAAGACTGGGCTCGGGATGGCGGCAGCGGCGCCATGGCGTCGGGGATCCGACAAATTACTGCGGCCCCCCCCAGCCTGCACTCCCTCGTCTTCTCGTCTTCTCGTCTTCTATCCCCCTCCTAAAGTATGTATTTCCTCAAATCCTCATCATCCAACACCCCCTTCAGCCGTTCCTGCACCATGGTGCGGTCGACGGTGACCGACTTGGTGGCGGGATCGGGGAGGGTGAAGAGGACCTCTTCGAGCAGCGTCGTCATCACGGTGTGGAGGCGGCGGGCGCCGATGTTTTCCATGCGCTGGTTCGCCATCGCGGCGATTCGGGCGATCTCGGCGACGCCGTCGGTGGTGAAGGCGAGATTGGCCCCCTCGCTCTCCACGAGGGCGGCGTACTGCTTGGTGAGGGCGTTCTCGGGCTCGGTCATGATCCGCACGAAGTCGCCCTCGGTGAGCGGCTTGAGTTCGACGCGGATCGGGAAGCGCCCTTGCAGCTCCGGGATGAGGTCGCTGGGCTTGGAGACGTGGAAGGCGCCGGCGGCGATGAAGAGGACGTGATCGGTCTTCACCATCCCGTACTTCGTCTGCACGTTGGATCCTTCAACGATCGGCAGCAGGTCGCGCTGAACCCCTTCGCGCGAGACATCGGGGCCCATCGACTCGCCGCGGGCCCCGGCGATCTTGTCGATCTCGTCGAGGAAGATGATCCCCATCTTCTCCACGCGGTCGAGGGCGTCGGTGACCAGGTCGTCCTTGTCGATGAGCTTGTCGAGTTCCTGCTCCAGCAGGATGCGGCGCGCCTCGCTCACCTTGACCAGGCGCCTCTTGGTCCGCTTGGGGAGCATGTCCTTCAGCATCTCGCTGAACGACTCCATGCCCTCGGGCGCCCCCTGCGGGGTCATGACGTCGAACATCGGGGCTTGCGGCTGCGTGACCTCCACCTCGACTTCGCGCTCCTCGAGCTGGCCGTCGCGTAGCAGCTGGCGGAGCTTGTCGCGGGTGCGCTGGTAGCGCTCGCGGGCCGCGTCGGGCTCCTTTTCCTGTTGCACCGCGCCGCTGGCCGAGACGACGAAGACGTTAGCCGGCGCCCCGGCGTCGCGCGCGTCGCCGGGCGCGGGGGCGGCGGCCGGCCGAGCCTCGGTGGGGAGCGGGAGGAGGAGGTCGAGGAGGCGCTCGTCGACGCGCTCGTGGGCGAGGTCCTCGACGTCGCCCTCGCGTTCGGTGCGCACCATGTCGATGGCGCTCTCGACCAGGTCACGCACCATCGCCTCGACGTCGCGCCCGACGTAGCCGACCTCGGTGAACTTGGAGGCTTCAACCTTCACGAAGGGTGCACCGGAGAGGCGGGCGAGGCGGCGGGCGATCTCGGTCTTCCCCACCCCGGTGGGGCCGATGAGGATGATGTTGTTCGGCGAGATCTCGGTGCGGATCGGCTCGGGGGCGCGCTGGCGCCGCCAGCGGTTCCGGAGGGCGATGGCCACCGCCTTCTTGGCCTCGTGCTGTCCGACGATGTAGCGATCGAGTTCGGCGACGATCTGGCGCGGGGTCAGGTCGGCGAGGCGGGCGAGGGCTTGCTCAATTCTCGAGCTCATGGTTCTTGAGAAGACGAGAGGACGAGAAGACGAGAAGACGAGAGACTGCGGGGCACCGGCGGCGTCAACTGGCGGGCTCCAGCACGGTGATGTTCTGATTCGTGTAGACGCAGATGTCGCCGGCGATCTCCAGGCTCTTCTTCACGATCTCGACGGGGGTCAGCGCGGTGTTGGCAATCAGTGCGCGGGCGGCGGCGAGGGCGTAGGAGCCGCCGGAGCCGATGGCGAGGATGCCGTCGTCGGGTTCGATCACGTCGCCGGTGCCGGAGAGGAGGAATCCGTTCTGGCGGTCGGCGACGATGAGGAGGGCCTCGAGCCGACGGAGGACGCGGTCGGAGCGCCACTCGCGGGCCAGCTCGACGGCGGCGCGCGGGAGGTTGCCGCTGTAGCGCTCGAGCTTTTCCTCGAACTTGTCGAAGAGGGTGAAGGCGTCGGCGGTGGCGCCGGCGAAGCCGGCGACGACGCGGCCGCCGGCCAGGGTGCGCACCTTCTGGGCGCGGGCCTTCATCACCGTGTCGCCCTGGGTCACCTGCCCGTCGCCACCGATGGCGAGCGCGCCGTCGCGGCGGACGGCGATGATGGTCGTGGCGTGGAAGCCGGGAAAGGAGGACGTCATGTCGTTAGGCGCGGGGGTGGGACTTCTGGTACACCTGCTTCAGCCGCTCGACGCTGGTGTGGGTGTAGATCTGGGTGGTCGAGATGGAGGCATGGCCCAGCAGCTCCTGCACCGCGCGCAGGTCGGCGCCGGCGTCGAGGAGGTGGGTGGCGAAGGTGTGGCGGAGCGAGTGGGTCGACAGCCCGGCATCCTCGTCCACCTGGTCGAGGAACCTGGTGACCACCAGCTGGATCGCGCGGGCGCTCATGCGCTTGCCGGTGCGCGAGAGGAAGACGGCGGCGCGATCGGCGCCGGGACCCACCTGGCGCAGGAGCTCGTCGCGCTTGGCCTCGTAGTTCCGCAGCGCCCGCTGCGCGTGGTCGCCGATGGGGACGATGCGCTCCTTGCGCCCCTTGCCGCGCACCTTGACCAGCTGCGAGACGAGGTCGAGGTCGGCCTTGTTGATCCCGCGCAGCTCCGACAGCCGCAATCCGGTGGAATAGAACAGCTCGAGGATGGCGAAGTTGCGCACGTCGGGAAACGCCCCCTCCCACGCCCGCGCCTCGGCGGCCTGGAAGAGGAGGTCGACCTGCGCCCGGTCCAGGTAGCCGGGGAGGTACTTCTCCAGCTTGGGCGAGCCGACGGC
>DAIESF010000057.1 GCA_027346425.1 Gemmatimonadota bacterium
CCGCAGTCGCAGCGCGTGGAGTTCGAGGGGGAGATCGCGGTCGTGATCGGCAAGACGCTCAAGAACGCGTCGGAGGCGAAGGCGATCGAGGCGGTAGACGCTGTCGTCGCGCTGAACGACGTCACGGCGCGCGACCTGCAACGCAAGGATTCGCAGTGGACGCGCGCCAAGGGGTTCGACACCTTCTGCGCCGTCGGGACGCCCAAGCGCGGGGCGTTCGACTTCGGGGCGCTGGAACTGGTTACGCGAGTGAACGGTGTCGAGCGGCAGCGCGCAAGCGGCTCCGACATGGTCTTTCCGATTCCCTTCCTCCTGTCCTACGTCTCGCAGGTCATGACGCTGGAGCCGGGGGACATCCTGGCCACCGGGACGCCGGCCGGCGTCGGGCCGCTCTCGCCGGGGGATGTAGTGGAGGTTGAGATCGTGGGGGTCAGTTCGGTCAGGAACCCGGTGCGCTGATTCGACGGAAATCGGGCGCAACGCCAGCCGGCGGAAACCCGTTGACCTGTTGGGGGTTACCAACGGTAGGCCTTGCCCTGCCGATCGCTGGTCTCCCTCGCTCATACGCGCTCACTCTCGCATGCTGACACTCGACAAGCGGCACAACCGAAGCGAACCCGGCGATGCCGCCGGACGTTCGGCGCGCGCCGCCGCAGTGTCGGTGATCGTCCACGTCTTCCTGCTGATCGGGTTGGCGAAGGCGTTGCAGTCGACGGGGGCGATCCAGCGGATCTTCGTGCGCGACTTCACTTTCGAGCAGCCACGCGAGCGGTTGCGCTTCCTCTCCGTCACGCCGCCGACGACGCCGCCGCGGGCGGTGGCGCCGCGCGCCGTCGCCGCTCCCGCATCGGGGGGCGGGGCGCCCCGCGCCGGGCGCACCGAGGGGGCAGGGGAGGGTGTCGGGGTCCCCACGCTCCCGCTCGTGGCCCCCAAGGAAGTGCCGGCCACCATCCCCCCCCCGGCGGCGGCCGGCTTCGACGTGAATGTCGGGACTCCGGCCGGCGGCCCCCTGGCGAGCGGGCGCGGGGCGGTGAAGGGGCTCCAGCCTGGCTACGTCGATCCGCGCCTCTGGCCCGAGGCGCCGGCGCTGATCTATGCCCCCAAGACGGCGGAAGAGCGCCTCGACTCGGCGGTCGTGACCAGCATCATGCGATACCGCGACTCGGTGCTGGCCAACACCTACACGCCGAACAAGTACGAGCGCGGCGATTGGACGTACAAGACCAAGGACGGCAAACGCTACGGGATCGACCAACAATACATCCGCCTCGGCAAGTTCTCGATCCCCACCGCGCTCCTCGGGCTTCTCCCCATGAACCAGATGCAAGGGAACCCGATCGAGAACGACCGGCAGGCGCGACTGGCGGCGATGCGCGTGGACATCATGCGCGGGGCGCAGGCGGCGATGAACGAGGAGGAGTTCCGCCAGGCGGTGAAGAAGATCCGCGCCCGCAAGGACAAGGAGCGCAAGGAAGCCGAGGCGCGGAAGAAGACCGAGAGCAAGACGATCTCCGGTCGTTAGGTATCCGGCCGCCTCCGATCGGCGAAGGGACTACCCTTCCACGTCCCCGCCCTCCGGGACGTCGTGCCAGGTGCGGAAGACGGCGCTGACGACCCCTAGCACGGCGAAGTCGTCGCTCGGCCCGAGGAAGATCTCGCGAGGCTCGCCGTTGGTAGCCACGAGCGAGAGCACCGCCCCCTGGCGCGCCACGAGGCGCACGAGGACATGCCCCCCCACGCGCGCGGCGACCAGGTCACCATCGCGGGCGCGCGTGGAGGGGCTCACCAGGACCCAATCCCCGGCGTGCACCCCGCGAGCCATCATCTCGTCGCCGGTGTGGCGCAGGAAGAACGCGTCATCGGCGGGGACGAAGGCGCGATCCATCGCCACCCAGCGCTCGCGGTTCTCCTCGGTCAGGAACGGCTCGGTGGGGTTCACCCGCCCGTAGAGGGGGACGGGTTGCACCTGCCCCATCGACGACCACCCGACGATGCGCACCCCGCGCGACCTCGCCCCCTCGCGCTCGATGAAGCCCTTCTCGGCGAGCGACTGGAGCACCTCGGCCACCGTCTTGGTGGACTTGATGCGAAAGCGCCGCCCGATCTCGCGGACGCTGGGCTGGAACGTGTTCTCGGCCAGGAAGTCCAGGAGATAGTGATAGACGCGCCGCTCGAGCGGGGAGAGCGGATCGTTCATCCCGTCGATGCGGTGAGGTGCGCCACCGCGGCATCGAGGCGCGCAAGCGAGCGATCGCGCCCGATGGCCAGCAGGACGTCGAAGATCCCTGGGGTCGCCGCCACGCCGGTCAGCGCGACCCGCATGGGCTGGAAGATCTTCCCCACGCCGATGCCGCGCGACTCGCCTAACGCGCGCAGCGATTCCTCCATCGCCCCTGCCTCCCACGCGCCCCCGGCCAGGCGATCACGCACGGCCTGCAGCAGGTCGGCCGTGGCGAAGCGATCCTTCCACTGCTTCGCCACGGCGTCGGCGTCGTACGCGAAGTCGTCGAGGAAGTAGGGACGGCACTGATCGACCAGCTCGTTCACCGTGCGGGCGCGGACCCTGAGCAGTTCGAGCAGGCGGAGCCACCAGTCGCGCCGTTGCGCGAGCGCCTCGGGGGTCGTGAGCCCCGCGCGTTCGAGGAAGGGGCGCAGGTACGCGTCGAGCGACCCGATGGGCGACTGGGCGAGGTGCTGCCCGTTCATCCACTCCAGCTTCTTCGTGTCGAAGACGGAGGCCTTCTTGAGCAGTCCCTCGGCCGAGAAGTACTCGATCAGCTCGGCGCGCGTCATCACCTCGCGGTCACCCCCCGGCGACCAGCCAAGGAGGGCGAGGAAGTTGCACATCGCATCGGGGAGGATTCCGAGCGTGCCGTAGTCGCCCACCGCGGTGGCCCCGTGACGCTTGGACAGTTTCTTCCCGTCACCGCCCAGGATCATGGGGAGGTGGGCGAAGGTGGGGAGCGCCGCGCCTAACGCCTGATACAGGAGAATCTGCTTCGGCGTGTTGGAGATGTGGTCGTCACCGCGCATCACGAGGGTGATCGCCATCGCGATGTCGTCGGAAACGACGGCGAGGTTGTAGATCGGGGTCCCGTCGGAGCGCAGGATGATGAAGTCGTCGAGGTCCTTGTTGGGGAACGCGATGGGGCCGTGCACGAGGTCGTCCCACCCCGTCACCCCGTCGGGGACGCGGAAGCGGATCGTGTACGGGTCGCCGCGATTGAGGCGCGCCTGCAGCTCGGCCGGCGACAGCTCCGCCATGCGCCGGTCGAACCGGAATTGCTCGCCGCGCGACTCGGCGTCCTGCCGCAACCGGTCGAGCTCCTCGGCGGTCGTGAAGTCACGGTATGCCGCCCCCGACTCGAGGAGGTGGTGCGCGTCACGCTGGTGGCGCTCCACGTTGGCGCCCTGGAAGGTGACCTCCTCGTCCCAATCCAGGCCGAGCCAGATGAGTCCGTCGAAGATCGCGCGGGTGCTCTCGTCGGTGCTCCGCGCTCGGTCGGTATCCTCGATGCGGAGCAGGAACTTCCCGCCGGTCTTGCGGGCGTACAGCCAGTTGAAGAGCGCCGTGCGCGCCCCGCCGACGTGCAGGTAGCCGGTGGGCGAGGGGGCGAATCGGAGGCGTGGAGGAGTGCTCAAGCGAAGTCAGGCGAAGGGAAGGTCCCGGGGCGCCCCAGCGCGGACGCTCGCCAAACGCAAGACGGGAGACCGGATGAACTCCCGTCTCCCGTCTCACGACTCACGTCTGCAGTGCTCACGGAGACGGAGGGATTCGAACCCTCGATAGAGGTTGACCCCCTATGCCGGTTTAGCAAACCGGTGCCTTCAGCCTCTCGGCCACATCTCCTGGGCGTGCGTTGGACCGGGAGGATGTTAGTCCGGGTCCGGGGGGGCGTCAACGGATAGGGCATCGTCACAGGACCGAGGACGAGTCCTCGCGTCGATCGCCGAGCGGAGGGCAAGGGATTCGAACCCCTAAGTCCTTTCGGACGCCGGTTTTCAAGACCGGTGCAATAGCCATTCTGCCAGCCCTCCCAACCCCCGCAAGATGGCCGCGCCGCGCGCCTCGATCAACCGCGCGCGGTGCGACCCTGCCGGACTACTTCTTCGCGATCGACTCCTTGGGTGCCACGTCGAGCGGGACCGCCGGGCGGGTGTCGCCGGTAAGCGGCGCCGCGCCCGGTACGGCGTCGAAGTTGAAGAAGTCGGCGATGCGCGTGGCGTGGGCGATCTCCTTGGCGCTGGCCAGCGCCTTGGCGGCGCCCGCCGTGTCACCCGTCGCCTGCAACGCGTCGTACATCATGAAGCCGGTGGAGACGTAGAGCGCCGGGATACCAACCGACGCCTTGTCGGGCCATCCGCCGCGGTCGATGAAGGCCTTCTGCGCCTGGAAGACGTCTTCCCAGAGCGCCTTCGAGCGCTTCACGTCGACCCATCCCTCACCCGGCACGATCATCGTGTCCGGTGACTGCGTCGGGAGGTGCGTCAGCAGCTTGCGGGCGAGTCCCTGCGTGATCAGGTACTGATCCAGCCCCAGCTCACGCCCGTAGCTCCCCGCCGTCCGCGAGAAGTACACCGCACGCCCGGGGTTGTCCTTGATCATCTGCAGGACGAAATAGTCGGCTCGCGTGAGGACACGCGGCGCAATCTTGGTGCGGATCCCGTTGGCCTCGAACAGCACCGAATCCCGGAGTTCGAAGTAGAGCGGAATCGAGTCGGCCTGATCCATCGTCAGCTTCACCGGTGGACCGGAGGGCTTGGTCCACGCGCCCCCCTTGTAGATGGCCGGGCCCTTCGCCTCGTCGTACGCGCGGACCGGATTGCGGATGAGCTGGCGGGTGTACCAGTCGGTGTTGAGAAGCGACGTGTTGGCGACGATGACGTCTTTGCGAATTCCTTCCACCTCCTGCGCGTACCAGAGGGGGAAGGTGTCGTTGTCGCCGACGGTCACGAGGATGCCGTACGGCTCGACCGAATTGAGCAGGTCGTGTGCGAAGGTCGAGGTGGTCTGGTCCCCCTTTCGCGTCGACGCGTTCCAGTTGCCAAAGAGCGGGACGAGGGCAAGCGCCAGCACCGGCGACGCGAGCATCCAGCTGCGCTTCCGCGGCAGCTCGACGGTCTCCTTGCCGAGCTTGACCTGCTCGCTCCCGATCAAGGCCGCGATCGACTCCCAGACGAAGGCCAGCCCGAGCGCTGCCCAGACGGACCACGCCGAGAAGCTCCACAAGTAGAAGTAGTCCCGGTCGCGGACCTCGCGCTCGACGGTGTCGCCCAAGTCGGGCGCCTGCGAGTAGCCATACCTGAAATTGAGGTATTTGATGAGCGCGAAGGTCATCGTGAACATGAGCGGCCCGAAGAACCAGAACGACTGCCGGTCGCGCTTCCAGTGCACCCAGCCGCCGAAGAGGCCGAGGACGAGGAAGAGCGAAGCGAGGACCGCCTGGGCCGTCTGGTGCTCGTTGTACGGGTCGCGCAGCCACTGCCACTTGAAGTACATCCAGTACATCCCGACCTGGGCCGGGTAGACGCGGCTTGGATCGTTAGGATCGGGGGCGCCGTACTGTCCACGATTGAAGTTGTAGACGAAGCGGTCCCACGTGACCTTGTCGAAGGTGCACTTGGCGGTCAGCTCGGTGGTGCACGCGGTGGGCTCGCCCTCGGCGATGGCCGGGAAGTGGGCCGCGCGGATGGGCTGCGTCGCAAACGGCGTCATTCCGAACAGCACCGCCCCGATCGTGGCC
>DAIESF010000073.1 GCA_027346425.1 Gemmatimonadota bacterium
ACGCGGGAGATGGTCCCGGGGCGCTCGGTGACCCAGATGGCGCCGTCGGGGCCCCAGGCCAGCTCCCAGATGGTGTCGAAGCCGCCGGCCACGGTGGTGACGGAGAAGCTGTCGGTATTCGGCGGGGTGGGGAGGCAATCAGATGCCTCGCTCGAACCGCAGGCAGCCATGGCACCGAGGGTGAGCGATGCCGCCATCCATCCGCGCACCGTTCGGTGCATGAATGCCCCCGTCAATTCCGTGAGCATCCGTCGCCCCTTCCGGTTGGAGGTGTCGTGACTCATGGTAGGATACGCTACTGCGGAGCGTGCATCACACGGGGACGACCCAAGTGCGCAGGCGAAGGGTGGAGCCCGCCTGACTCATCTGTGCCGCTCCCGGGTACAACTTCAGCGCCATCGCCCAGCGATCCGTGATGGAGGGCACCGTCCTCCCGGTCGCGCCGAGTCCTCACCACCTGCCGAGTGCATCGTACACGATCCCCCGTCCCGGTACGACGCCGCTGGCATCCCCTGCTGGGAGTACTACTCGCCGTAATGCTGGGAGTCTTCCCGTCGGCGTGCGCCCTCGTCAACCCGCCCCCCCTGCGCCCTTCGCCAGGCGACTCGGCGATTGCACTGCGGGTCTTGGACGAGGTGATGACGGAGTACTGGCGCAACGCGGTGGCCCGGCGCTACGACCTGGCGCTTGCCAACGGGCTTCGGCTCAACCTCCTCCCCGACCTGTCGGAGGAGAGTCGCAAGAACGACGTGCGCGTGGCGCAGCGACTCGCGCGCGGCCTCGACCGCCTCAACGTGTCGGCGCTCTCGCAGAGCGATTATCTCACGACGCTGGCCCTGCGATGGGACACGGAGGCCCGGGCCGAGGCCGCGGCGTTCTACTGGATGGACTTCTCGTTCCTGTCGCCCGCCACCACGCCGGTCCGCAACCTGACGGATGTCTACCGGTTGCACCCGTTGGCGACGGCGGGAGATGCGGAGCGCTACCTCTACTTCGTCGAGGCGTTCCCGTTCATCCTCGAGCGGATTCAGTCCGGATTGGAGGAGCGCCGCACACGCGGCTACGTCGCGCCGCGCGAGATGGTGGAGTCGGCCATCGGCTTCTACCGCGGGCTGCTCGGTCTCGGCGCCGAAGGGCCGTGGCACGTATCACCCGAGCGCCTCGCGGCGTTCGATTCGACGTCGCGCCAGGCGTTCACCGCAGAGGTGGAGCAGATCGTGACGCTTCGCATCGGTCCGGCGCTCGACTCGCTGCTCGGGTATCTCAGCAACAGCTACCTTCCGCACGCGTCGGAGCGCCCCGGGCTCTGGCAGTACCCCGGGGGCAAGGAGCTGTATCGCCACCTGCTGCGGCGGGAATCGTCGCTCGACGTTCCTCCCGAGGAGGCCCAGCGCGTGGGGCTCGGCGAATTGCGGCGCATCGATTCGACGATGGCGGCGTTCCGGCGGCAGCAACGGTGGAATCCCGACGCTCGCGTCTTCCACGATTCCTTGCGGCTGGCGATTGGGGTAGCGAGGTCGGTGGACGCCGTGATCGATTCGCTGCGCGCGCACCAGGCGCGCCTGATACCGTCGCTCGCGACACAATTCGCACGCGTGCCGGCACACGATGCGATCGTTCGGCCCGCCACGCCGGCCGAGGCGTTGCTGTGGCCGGACGGCGTCTACCTGGCGCCTAACGTGGCCGACACCATCGGAACGTTGCTGCTGACGGAACGATGGCGCCGCCCGACGGTTGGTGGCGTGCTGGCGTCGACGAGCTATCGGCTCCTCGTCCCCGGACGCCATTTCGAGGCGGCGCTCACGCGCGGGAACCCCGAGATCCCCGTGTTCCGCCGGCAGATGGAGACTCCCGGCTTCACGAATGGGTGGGAGCAGTATGCGGCATCGCTGGCGGGGGAGATGGGGATGTACTCCGCACCGCTCGATGCGTATGGGCGACTGCTGGACGAGGGCGCCTCGGTGGCGCTGTTGGTAGTGGACACCGGGATCCACTATTTGGGGTGGTCGATGCTGCAGGCGCGCGCCGTGCTGGGGCGCTACATGCTGGCCACGGAGGCGCAGCTGGACACGGTCCTGGTGGAGCGGGTGGTGAACCAGCCCGGGAGCGCAGGGGCCGGCGCCCTTGGGGCGCGCGAGGTGGCGGCGATGCGCGCCTGGATGCAGCGCGAACAGGGGAACGACTACTCGGCGCGCGCCTGGCACACCGAAATGCTGTCGTTAGGCTCGCTTCCCCTTCCGATCGTGGGGAGCCAGCTGGAGTGGTGGCTCTACGACACCGCGCGGCAGCGAGCGGAAGCGCGGGCAGCGGCGGCACGGGCTGCCGCTGCCAAGGCCGCGGCAGAAAAGTCCGCGAAGGTGCCGCCGAAAAAGCCGGGGGCACCGTAGCGGAGGGTGGCGGGGGCGTGGCCGGAACGGACGTTCAGCCGAACGACGACACCACGCGCGCCCCGGCCTCCTGGAGGGCGCGCATCACGCCAGGGTAGTCGGAGTGGACGCCGAGGATGAGCAGGTCACCCGGGCGTGATTCGGCAATCGCCAGTTGGACAGCCGCCAGCTCGCCATTGGCGTGGCGCAGCGACTGGTCTGGGTAGTCGAGCGCGCGGAAGGCGTCGGCAAGACGCCCGGTGATGTCGCCGGGTTCGCGTCCGCGCAGGTACTTGGGCATTTCCTTGAGGATCACCATGTCCGGGTGCTCGCTCCAGACGGCGGCGGCGAGTTCGTCGAGCGCCTCGTCGTCGCGATCGCCCGCCTGTCCGATGACGGCGATCCGGCGCTGGGCCGGGACGTGGCGCAGCGCGTGGGAGAGGGCGAGCCACCCGTCAGGGTTGTGGGCGAAGTCGACGACGATGCGCGCCCCGCGGTACTCGAGCAATGAGAGGCGTCCGGGGTTGTCACTGGGCGTGCGCCCGAAGCGCGCGAGCGCCGCGCGGATCGCGTCGACCGGGACGCGCATGGCGAGCGCGGCGGCGGCGGCGGCGAGGGCGTTGGCGATGTTGTAGCGGGCAGCTCCGCCGAAGGTGAGCGGCATCTCGGCCGCGGCGCCGAGCGACGTTTCACCGGCAGGGGAGATGGCCCAGAGCTCGCCAGTGCGCAGGATGCACGCATCACCGCCAGCCGCAATGTGGGCGGCGACGGTGGCGTTTGCTTCGTGCAGCGAGAACCAGGTGATCGGGGCGCGCACCGCTCCGGCGCGCGCCACCAGCGTCGGGTCGTCGGCGTTGAGCACCACCCGTCCGTCGGGAACGACGACGCGTGCCACGATCAGCTTGGCCTCGCCGAGCGCCTCGATGTCGTGAATGCCGTATTCTCCCATGTGGTCGGGGGCGACACGGGTGACGACCGAGACCGTGGCGCGCGTTGTCGCGAGTCCGCGGCGGAGCAACCCGCCGCGGGCGGTCTCCAATACGGCGGCGGTGGCACGACGGTCGCGCAGCGCGAGGCGCGCGCCGGCCGGGCCGGAGTAGTCACCGCCATCGACCAGCTGCCCGTCGCACCAGACGCCATCGGTGGACGTGAGGGCGGTGACATGTCCCGCTTCGGCGAGCATGGCGGCGACCAACCGCGTCGTCGTGGTCTTGCCGTTGGAGCCGGTGACGAGGGCAACGGGAATGTCGTGAAGGGCATTCCAGTGCACGACGTCGGGAATCGGGAGGGCGCCGAGGGGGAAGGTCACGCTCCCAGTCCCCGCGCCTAACGATACGGCAGCATCATCGAAGGTGAAGGTGAGCGAACGGCGGGCCGCCTCGCGCTCGAGGGCCACCAGGCGCGGGCGTGCCTCGTGGCGGGCATGCACCTGCAGGCGGTCCACGATGTCGCGGAGGTCGAGGCGCGACTTCCCTTCCACGATCTTCTCGGCGGCGAACCAGGCCTGTTCATTGACCTCGGTGGCGGTGAGGAGACAGTCGACCGGGGCGGCGATGAAGCATTGGGCGCCGTTGGGATGCGCGCGGACGACGGTCTCCGCATCGATCCATCGCAGCCGGGACGCGAGGAGACGGGCCATCGTGCGCCACGCGAGGAGGAGCGCAGGGCGCTCGTCGTCGGTGACGAGCAGCTCGAGCACCGCCCCGGGGCGGGACGAGAAGAGATTGGCGCCCATGAGGCGCCGCGAATCGACGATGCAGTTGGGCAGGGGAGTATCCGGACGTTGCAGCTGAAGCCGTGGTGTCGCCTGGTGCGCCCCTAGTCGTCGCTCTCGCGTGCGATGTGCACGCCGCGCTCATCGCGCACGATCACCACGTCGTCACCGAAGGTAGCACCGTCGCCCGCGGCGCCATCTCCCGCG
>DAIESF010000078.1 GCA_027346425.1 Gemmatimonadota bacterium
TCCGTCGACCAGGGGGACTTCTCGATCGACCTCCCCGATGGCTCGCTCAAGTTCGGCCTCGGCGGGCGCCTCGGGCTCCTGCGCGAGACCTTCCTCACCCCGGGGATTTCGGTCACCTGGATGCAGCGCGACCTCCCCACGGTGAACGTGCTCGGTCGGGTGAGCGGCGACGAACTCGACGTTCGCGACGTGCGCGTGTCGACCACGGCGTGGCGCGTGGTGGGCGGCAAGAACTTTTCCGTCTTCGTCTTCGTGGTCGGCGGTGGCCAGGACCGCTACGACACGCAGGCGAACGCCCAGGTGACGATCAACCACCTTGGCCCCAGCGTGACGTCGGGTGTCATCTCGGCGCGTCAGCAGATGACCCGCACGAACGTCTTCGGCAACCTCTCGCTGAACCTTCCGGTGCTGCGGGTCGTGGCGGAAATCGGACGCGCCAGCGGGGGCAAGGAGTCCACCTACAACACCTTCAGCGGCCACGAGCCCTCCGAACCCCGGAGCTACGCGTCGTTGGGGCTGCGATTCAACTGGTAGCGCATGGCGCGGCGCGCGGGACGTGACACGGGCGCCGATGGCGCCGCCGACGTGCGCTTCATGCGGCGGGCGCTCGCCCTCGCCGCGCGGGGGTGGGGACAGGTCTCGCCCAACCCGATGGTGGGGGCGGTGGTGGTCCGCGACGGCAAGGTGGTGGGCGAGGGGTATCACGCCGCCTTCGGGCGCGATCACGCCGAGGTGATGGCGTTAGGCAGGGCGGGGGCGCAGGCGAAGGGGAGCACGGTCTACGTCACCCTCGAGCCATGCGCCCACTACGGCAAGACGCCGCCATGCACTGAGGCGCTCCTCGCCGCCGGGGTGTCGCGCGTGGTCATCGCAGTGCGCGATCCGCATCCGGTCGCCGCCGGTGGCGCCGAGCGGTTGCGCGCGCAGGGGGTCACCGTCGCGGTGGGGGTCTGCGAGGAGGAGGCGCGCGAACTCAACGCCGCATTCCTGTACGCCGTCACGTCCACTCGTCCCTGGGTGACGCTCAAGCTCGCCATCTCCGTCGACGGCGCGGTCGCCGACCACACCCGCAAGCCGGGGTGGCTGACCGGCCCAGAGGCGCGCGCCGAAGTGCACCGCCTGCGCGCCCAACATGATGCCATCGGCGTCGGGATGGGAACGGTGCTCGCCGATGATCCACTCCTGACGGTGCGCGATGCCAGGGTACCACGCGTTGCACCGCAACGCGTGGTATTCTCGCGGACCGGGCGCCTCCCGGTCACCAGTGCGATGGCCGACACCGCGGGCGATGCTCCGGTGATCGTCGTGGCGCAGGAGATCGACCCCGCCTACGAGGCCACGCTCAACGGGATGGGCGTCGACGTCATGATCGCGTCCACGCTGGGCGAGGCGCTGCGCGCGCTGCGCACGCGCGGGTTGCATTCGATCCTGATCGAGGGGGGGGCTCGGCTGGCTGGGGCGCTCCTGTTCGATCGGCTCGTCGATCGGCTTGTCCTGTTCACTGCCCCTGTCGTGCTGGGCGCCGGCGCCCTGAACGCCTTCCTCCTCGCCCCCGCGCAGCGCGCGGAGTCGGCGCGGCGGATGCGCGTGCTGGGGCGCAAGGCGTTCGGCGACGACCTCATGACCGTGTATGCGCTCGACGATGCTCGCGCGCGGGAGGAAGGGTGATGTTCACCGGGCTCGTCGATGACGTGGGTACCATAACCGCCGTCGAGGAGGGCGCGGCAGGTCGCGAATTCCGCGTCGCCTGTCGCTACGACGATCTCGCGTTAGGCGAGAGCATCGCCTGTCAGGGGACGTGTCTCACGGTGCGCGACCGTGGCCCGCGCTGGTTCACCGTCGCCGCGGTCGTGACCACCCTCGGCCGCACGACGCTCGGGGAGTGGACGGTCGGCCGCCGCCTCAACCTCGAGCGCTCGCTGCGTGCCGGCGACCGGATGGGAGGGCACATTGTGCAGGGGCACGTGGACGGCGTCGGCGAGGTGCTCGCCACCGCCCGCCAGGGGGATGCCTGGCTCATCGACATCGGCGTCCCGGCCGAGATCGCCCAGCTCCTCGTGCCCCACGGGTCCATCTGCGTGGACGGGGTGAGCCTGACCGTCAACGCCACCCCCCGTCCGGGGATCCTGCAGGTGTCGATCATCGAGTACTCGCTGCGGCACACGACGTTAGGAGACCTCGTCCCCGGAAATCGGGTGCATCTGGAGGGGGACGTGATCGGGAAGTACGTCCGGGCGCTGGTGGGCCCCTACCTCCCCGGCTCGGTCGCGCCGTAGGCGGTCGAGTGCCGCCCCGCTCGGGGCCGGGAGGGGGGTGAGTCGGGAGGGGGCTCGCTTTGTCCTTTCCCTTCAACGGGTTACGTTTCCCCCATGGCATTCGGCACCGTACTTCAGGCAATCGAAGACATCCGCAACGGCAAGTTCGTCGTCGTCGCGGATGATGAGGATCGCGAGAACGAAGGCGACCTGGTCTGCGCGGCGGAGTTCGTCACCCCCGAGATGGTCAACTTCATGCTCAGGGTGAAGGGGATGATCTGCGTCAGCCTCCCGCCGGAGCGTGTGGCCCTTCTCGGGCTCACCATGCAGGCGCGCGAGAACACCGAGTCGATGAAGACCGCCTTCACGGTCTCCATCGATGGCGCCCCCAAGTACGGGGTGACCACCGGGATTTCGGCGTCGGACCGGGCGACGACCATCCGCATCGCCGCTGACCCCTCCAAGGGGGCCGATGACATCCGGACGCCTGGGCACGTCCACCCGCTCAAGGGGCGTCACGGCGGCGTTCTGCAGCGCGTGGGGCATACCGAGGCGGCGATTGACCTCTGCCGCCTTGCCGGGGTCCAGCCTGCCGGCGTGATCTGCGAGATCCTGAACGACGCAGGGCGCACGATGAAGCGCGACGAGCTCGACGCGTTTGCGCAGGCCCACGGGCTCACGTTCATCACCGTCGCCGACCTGGTGGCGCATCGCCTCACCAACGAGCGACTCGTGCACCGTGCCGCCAGCGCCCGGCTCCCCAACGACATCGCGGGCGATGGGTGGCGGATCGTCGGCTATCGCAACGATGTCGACGATCGCGAGCATGTGGCCCTGGTGTACGGCGACCTGGGCGAGGGACAGGACATCCTCGTGCGCATGCACTCCAAGTGCCTGACGGGCGACGTCTTCCACTCGCGGCGCTGCGACTGCGGGTGGCAGCTGCACAAGGCGATGGAGATGATCGCCGCCGAGGGGCGCGGGGTCATCGTCTACCTCGATCAGGAAGGGCGGGGGATCGGCCTCGTGAACAAGCTGCGCGCGTACGAGCTGCAGGATCAGGGGCATGACACCGTCGAGGCGAACGAGAAGCTCGGCTTCAAGTCCGACCTGCGAAATTACGGGGTCGGCGCACAGATCCTTCTGGACCTCGGGCTCAAGTCGATTCGCGTGATGACCAACAACCCCACCAAGCTCGTGGGGCTGAAGGGATACGGCCTCGAGATCGTGGACCGCGTGCGCATCGCCGCCCCCACCAACGAGGAGAACGCGTCGTACCTCGAGACGAAGCGCACCAAGATGGGACACCTGCTCAACACCTGATGCCTGAATACACCGGCTCGCCCCAGGGGGCTGGGCGTCGCATTGCCGTCGTCGTCGCCCGCTTCAATGAGACGATCACGCAGAAGCTCCTCGACGGGGCGCTCGACGCGCTCACCCGTCACGGCGTGGCCTTCGACGACGTCGACGTCTTGTGGGTCCCGGGCGCGTGGGAGGTCCCCTTCGCCGCCCGGCGCGCCCTGACCAGCGACCGTTACGATGCCCTCGTCGCGTTAGGCGCGGTGATCCGCGGCGATACGCCGCACTTCGACTACGTGGCCGGCGAGTGCGCCCGCGGGCTCGCGCAGGCAAGCGCCGAGCTGGACTTCCCGGTCGCCTTCGGTGTCCTCACGTGCGACACGATGGCACAAGCCGAAGCGCGCGCCGGCGGCGCCCATGGCAACAAGGGATGGGATGCCGCGCTCGCGGCGCTGGAGATGGCAGACCTGTTCGGGCGACTGGATGCGGCTGACGAAGGCTGACGCGAAGCAGCGGGCGTGGTTGCGCCTGCGCCGACGCTCGCGCGCCCGCGCCGTGCAGGCGGTCTACGCCTGGGACGTCGCCCACCAGGGGTCGATCGCCGGGGTGACGCAACGCGTGTGGGATGACTTGGCGTTAGGCGCGGAGGAACGCGCCTTCGCCGAGCCGCTCATCCGGATGATCGAGTTGCACGGCGACGAGATCGACGCGCACCTGACGGACCTCACCACCAATTGGCGCCTGGAGCGCATCGGGGCGATCGAGCGCGCCGTCCTCCGCGTGGGGGCGGCAGAACTGATGTGGAACGGGAGCGAGCTCCGCCCACCGACGCCGCCGGTGACCGTCATGCAGGAGGCGGTGCTGATCGCCGAGCGCTTCGGCAGCCCGGCCAGCGCCCGCTTCGTCAATGGCGTGCTCGACGCACTGGCGCGGAAACTCGGGAGAATCTAGTTGCGGCTCCTGGTCGTGAACTGGCAGGACCGGGAGAATCCGCAGGCGGGTGGCGCCGAAATCCACCTGCACGAAATCTTTGGGCGCCTGGCCCGGCGCGGGCACGACGTCACGCTCCTCTGCGGCGGCTGGCCGGGGTGCCCGCCGACGGCCACCCTCGACGGGATCGAGGTCGTGCGCGTCGGGACTCGCTATACGTTCCCCTTCCTGGCCAAGGGGGCGTGGCGTCGAACGCTGGCGTCCCGTGGATACGACCTCCTGGTCGAGGACATCAACAAGGTCCCGCTCTACACGCCGCGGTGGGGGGCCACTCCGGTGGTCGGGGTGATTCCCCACCTCTTCGGCGGGACGGCCTTCCAGGAGCTTCCTGCCCCGGTCGCCGCCATGGTCTGGCTGGCGGAACGCCCGATCCCCAGCGTGTATTGCGACGTCCCCTTCGAGGTGATCAGCGAGAGCACGGCCGAGGACCTGGTCGCGCGGGGCATCGCCCGCGAACAGATCGAGGTGATCTACTGCGGAATCGATTCGCTCGCCTATACGCCCGGCGCTGGCACGCGCTCCCCGACCCCCGTCTTCGCCTACGTGGGACGTCTCAAGCGCTACAAGCGAGTCGACCTGATCCTTCGCGCCTTCGCCAAGCTCGGTCCCGGCACCGCCCGCCTCGAGATTGCCGGCGCCGGTGACTATCGCCCCGACCTCGAGCGACTGGCCCGGTCGCTTGACCTCGGCGATCGGGTGCGGTTTCTTGGGCGAATCGGGGAGGACGAGAAGGTGGCCCTGCTGCGGCGCGCGTGGGCCATGGTCTTCACCTCGCCGAAGGAAGGGTGGGGGATCACGAATCTCGAGGCCGCGGCCTGCGGGACGCCGGTCGTGGCCTCGAACTCGCCGGGAATTCGCGAATCGGTGCGACATGGCGAGACTGGATTCCTGGTGGCGCACGGCGATGTCGAGGCCCTTGCCCTCGCGATGTCGCGATTGATGGCCGATCCCGTGTTAGTGGAGACGATGGGCGCCGCGGGGCGTCGATTCGCAGGGCACTTCACGTGGGAGCGCGCGGCGCTCGAGACCGAGGCGCATCTTGCTCGTGTATTGCAGCGTACTGGAGGATAGCAGACGTGGATGTCGTATTTCATGCGCATAACGCGGTCATATCCGATCGCATGAAGGAGCGGGCCGCGCGTGCCCTCAGGAAGATCACCCAGCGCCTCGACCGCGTGGTCGGCGTGACGGTGCGCTTTCACCAGGATGGCCCCACGCGCAGAGTCGAACTCCGGCTCAACGCCCCCGGCCATCGTGACCTGATCTCGGCGGGCGAGGCCCGCTACTACGGGCCGGCGCTCAACACGGCCCTTGCCCACCTCGAGTCCCAGGTGGGGCACGAGCGCACGAATCCGAAGGGGATGGGGCGACGCCTCGTGGGCGCGTGAACCGCGCCGTCAGCGTCGGGCGCCTGTTCGAGCGCCTGAAGGAACCGTTGCAGCTGGAGCAGTTGGGCGGTTCCTACGGACACGAGCGCGAGGTGGCCAACTCCGACTTGTCGAGTCCGGGGCTGGCGATCGCCGGCTTCGTCGCGCGCTTCATGCATGGGCGGCCGCAGGTGTTCGGTGAGACTGAGATGACCTATCTCAGCTCCATCGCCGACGCGGATCGCCATCGCCAGCTCGACCTCTTCTTCTCGTTCCCGGTCCCCTGCGTCTTCGTGACCAAGGGGCTCGAGCTTGTGTCGCCGATGCTCGAGATCGCGGTCGCGGCGGGGGTCCCCGTCTTCCGGTCGACGCTCAAGACGAACGAGTTCTATCGTCGCGCGAAGCCGCTGGTCGAGGACATGTTCGCCCCCACCGCGACACTGCACGGGTCCCTGGCCGACGTGTACGGCGTCGGCGTCCTCTTCACTGGCGCGAGCGGGATCGGCAAGTCGGAGTGCGTGCTCGACCTCGTCGAGCGCGGGCACCGGCTGGTGGCCGACGATGTCGTGGTGGCGCGCCGACGCGGCAATGACATCCTCATCGGGAGCGGGCACCACCTGCAGCGCCACTTCATGGAGATCCGCGGGGTGGGGCTCATCGACGTCCCGGCCATCTTCGGCATCCGCTCCGTTCGGCAGCAGAAGCGCATCGAGGTGGTCGTGCAGCTGATGGAGTGGACCGAGGATGCCGTGGTGGAGCGCACCGGACTCGAGGGGGAGTTGACCACGATCCTTGGCGTCGAGCTGCCGATCATCACCGTGTACCTCAATCCCGGGAAAAACATCACCGTCATCGCCGAGGTGATTGCCATGAACCACCTGTTGCGGTATGCGGGGGCGAACCCAGCGGAGTCGTTCAACCAGCGTCTGATGGGGCACATGCAGCAGAAGGTCGCCGACGTGCGCAACTACCTGATCCAGGACGATGAGTAACGCGCGGGCGATCGTGGCCGGGCACGGGGACTTCGCTGCCGGCGTCGTGTCGGCGGTCGTGCAGATCACCGGGCGCGACGACGTCTTCGTGGCCTTGTCGAACCGCGGATTGAGCGCGCAGGACGTGGAGCGCGTCATGCGCGAGGCCGCGGCGGCGGGGCCCGTGTCCGTGATCTTCACCGACCTCCCGGCCGGGAGCTGCACGATGGCCGCCCGCCGGCTGCAGCGCGAGCACCCCGGGTTGCAGCTGGTGACCGGGGTCAACCTCGCCGCGCTCCTCGATTTCGTGTTCACCGACGCTCCCGATGCCGGTGTCGCCGCCGCCGAGGCAGTGGACAAGGGGCGCAAGGCCCTGGCCGTGGCCGCGGGCGGCGCGTTGGGCGGAGGATCGGCGCGTGGCGCTTGAACTCTACCGCATCGACGACCGGCTGATCCACGGGCAGGTGGTGGTGGGCTGGGGGCAGCCCCTCGACCTGCGATTCATCGTCCTCGTGGACGAAGAGGTCGCTGCCAGCGACTGGGAGCAGGAACTCTATCGCATGGGCGTCCCCCCCGAGATGGACGTCTACTTCGAGTCGGTGGAGTCGGCCGCGGTGCGGCTCGCGGCGTATCAGCGCGATGCGCGCCCCGGCCTCCTCCTCACGGGGGACATCGACACCATGACCCGCCTGGTCGAAGCGACGGGGGCGATTCCGGCGGTCAACCTCGGCGGCATTCACCACAAGTCGGGGCGCGTGCAGCGCCTCCGTTACGTCTTTCTCGCCCCGGCCGAAGAGGCGGCGCTGCGCGCTCTCTCGGCGCGCGGTGTGGTGGTCACGGCGCAGGACGTCCCAGCGGCGCGCCCCCTCCCGCTCGACGAGGTGCTCTCGGGGGAGGGGAACCGATGAACGTGGTCGAGACCGGGATGCTCTCGGTGCTCGGGGCCGTCCTCGGCCTCGACGTGGTCTCCTTTCCGCAGGCCATGCTCTCCCGCCCGCTGGTGGCGGCCACCATGACCGGTGCCCTGATGGGCGAGCCGGAGCGCGGGTTGCTGCTGGGGGCGACGCTCGAGTGCTTCGCCCTCGAGTCGCTCCCGGTGGGCGCCTCCCGCTATCCCGAGTGGGGATCCTCGTCGGTGGTCGGGGGGGCGCTGTTCGCGCTCCCGTCCGCGACCGGTGCCGGGGCATTGCTGCTGGCGGTGATCGTCACGCTGGGATGGGCGTGGGTGGGTGGGTGGTCGATGGTGCAACTCCGGCGGCTCAACGCCCGGTGGGCACGGCAGCGGCAGGCCGCCGTCGCCCGCGGCTCGCGCCGCACGATCGTCGGATTGCAGCTGTACGGCATGACCGCCGACCTCGCGCGCGGCGCCCTGATGACCGCGGCCGGGATCACCCTCGGCGTCCCGCTCCTGCGCTTCGCCCTCCCGCGCTGGTCGGTCCCCGAGCCGGTCACCCTCGGCGTCCTGATGGTCCTCGCCGGCGTCGTCGCCACCAGCGCGACCCACAAGGTGTTCCATGTCGTCCCCGGCGCGCGCTGGTACATGATGGCCGGGCTGGCGTTAGGCGCCCTCCTGCTCGGGGTGGCGCGATGACGGCGACGGCGGTGCTCCCGGCTGGCACGCGGGTGGCGATCTTCTTCCGCATGCTCGCCATCCAGGGCGCGTGGAACTACGAGACTCTGGTGGGAAACGGGATCGGCTTCTGCATGGAACCGGCGCTGCGTCGCCTCCCTGGCGGACCGCATGGCGAGGCGTACCGCGCGGCCCTGGCGCGCCAGAGCCAGTACTTCAATGCCCACCCGTACATGGCCGCGGTCGCCGTCGGGGCGCTCGCGCGAGCCGAACTCGAAGGGGTTGAACCGGCCCGGATCGAGCGCTTCCGCACGGCGATGTGCGGCCCGCTGGGGAGTGTCGGTGACCGCTTGATGTGGGCGTCGTGGCTCCCGTTCTGTGCCCTCGTCGCGCTCCTCACCTTCGCCCTCGGGGCGGGGGCGGCGGGCACGGTGCTCACCTTCCTGATATCGTACAATGCCGGGCACGTCGCCATGCGCATCTGGGGGATGAACGTCGGGTGGCGCGAGGGACTCAAGGTGGCGAGCGCTCTGGCGAACCCGGTGCTACGCCACGGCCCCCTGCACATCGCGCGGGCGGGGGCCTTGGTGGCGGGCGTGGCGCTCCCTCTCGTCGTCCAGCGCCTGGTGGGCGGGGGACGGATCGTGCAGGGAGAAATCCTCGCTGCGGTCCTCGTCGGTGGTTTCCTCGTCACGCGACGGCAGGGGCGTGTCGAGGCATGGAAGTGGTCGTTAGGCGTGCTGGCCCTCTTCGCCCTCTACTCGGTGCTCCGCTGATGATCGAACGCTCGGTCGAGATCGTCAACAAGAACGGCATCCACGCGCGCCCCGCTGCCGAGATCGTGAAGACGGCGGGGAAGTACAAGAGCCATATCACGCTTGCCCGCGAGGACCTCGAGGTGAACGGCAAGAGTATCATGGGCGTGATGATGCTTGCTGCCGAGTGCGGGTCGGAGGTGCACCTGCGCGCCGAGGGACCGGACGCTCAGGAGGCGATCGACGCCCTCTGCGCGCTGATCACCAACAAGTTCGGCGAAAGCTGAGGCTCATGGATCGCGCCATCGTCGGGACCTCTGCGTCGCCGGGTATCGTCCTCGGCCCCGTCCACCTGCTGCGGTGGGAGGTGCCGGACGTCCCGCACCTCATCATCCCCGACGAGGACGTCGACCGCGAGATCGCGCGCTTCCAGGACGCCGTCGCCCGTGCCCGTGAGCGCCTGCAGTCCGTCAAGGATCGCGCCGAGCGCCACGCCGGCCCCGAAGAGGCGGCGATCTTCGAGGTGCAGATCACCATCCTCGCCGACGCCGAGCTGCACACGCGCGTCGAGTCCTACATCCGCCAGAACCTGGGCGCGGAAAAGGCGTTCGACCTCGTCCTCCTCGAGTGGCGGCAGCAATTCGCCAAGTCGCCGAGCCCGCTCATGCGCGTGCGGGTCGGCGACCTCACCGACGTGCACATCCGCGTCCTGTCGGTCCTCCTCGGGCTCCCCGACCACGATCCCGTCGACGTCCCCAAGGGAGCGAACGCGATCCTCGTCACCCACGACCTCACGCCCAGCCTCACGGTGCAACTGGACCGCGAGGCGATCGCCGGGATTGCCACGGACTCGGGGACGCGGACCTCGCATGTGGCCATCCTCGCCCGCTCGTTAGGACTCCCGGCGGTGGTGGGGTTGCGCGACGCGACGTCGCGCCTGCGCGGCGACGAGTACGTCGTGCTCGACGGCTCGAGCGGGATCCTCGTCGTCAACCCGAGCGCTGCCGAGATCGACACCTTCCGCAATCGCGCGGTGGCCGAGGCGCAGACCGAGGCCGAACTCTTCAAGGCCGCCGGGCAGGATGCGATCACTACCGACGGCGTCCGCATCACGGTCCGGGCCAACGTCGACCTCCCCGACGAGGCGGAGCAGGCGTCGCACTCCGGGGCCGAGGGGGTGGGACTCATGCGCACCGAGTTCCTCGTCGTCGGCCGAGCCACCATGCCTGACGAGGAAGAACAGTACCGCGCCTACCGTCGCGTCGTGGAGGCCTTCGGCGGTCGCCCGGTCGTGATCCGCACGTTCGACGTCGGCGGTGACAAGCTCCCCGTGGGAGGCTTCCCGTCCGAGCCCAATCCGTTCCTCGGCTGGCGCGCCATCCGCATGTGCCTCGACCAGCCGGAGATCTTCAAGGTGCAGCTGCGGGCCCTCCTGCGCGCCGCCTTGCATGGCGACGTGCGGATCATGCTCCCGCTCATCATCACCGTCGACGAGGTGCGCGAGACGCGGCGTCTCCTGGCCGAGTGCGCGCAGGAGCTCGAGGCGCGCGGGTGCGCTTTCCAGCACGCCGTCCCCCTCGGGATCATGGTCGAGACGCCGGCCGCCGTCATCGGCGCCGACGCCTACGTCGACGACGTGGCCTTCTTTTCCATCGGCACCAACGACCTGGTGCAGTACACGCTCGCGGTCGACCGCGGCAACGCCAACCTCGCCGGGCGCTTCACGCCGCTGCACCCCTCCGTCTTGCGGCTCATCCGGCGCACGGTGGAGGTGGGGGCGGAGCATGACCTCGACGTCTCCGTCTGCGGCGAGATGGCATCGCAACCGCTGATGGCCTTCGCCCTCATTGGCCTCGGGCTGCGAACCTTGAGCGTCAACCCGCGAAGCGTCCCGCTGGTGAAGCGGATCGTGCGCGGCCTCAGCGTCTCGTTCGCGGTCGAGGCGGCGGAGGCCGCGATGCAGGCACGCACGGCCGTCGAGGCCGAGCGCCAGCTGAAATACCGCCTCCTTGCCGCCTTCGGCGACGCGGCCGTCCTGCGCGACAGCGTGTTGTAGCGTCGCTGCCGTGTCGCGCGCCGTCGCGTCCGTTGCCGCGCGTCGATGCCCCACGTTATCGTTGATCATCCTGATCTCGGCCGCGTCCCGTCGGCCCCCTCTCCACGACCACCATCGCGCGAGTTCCCCGTGGCCGAACGTCACCTGTTCACCTCCGAATCCGTCACTGAAGGGCACCCTGACAAGGTGGCCGACGCCATCTCCGATGCGGTACTCGACGAGCTGTTGCGCGCCGACCCGCACTCCCGGGTGGCATGCGAGACGATGGTGACGACGGGGCTGGCGACCATCTTCGGCGAGGTCACGACCACGGCGTGGGTCGACCTGCGCGACATCGTCCGCCAGACCATCAAGCGCATCGGCTACACCGAGGCGGGGATCGGCTTCGATGCCGACTCCTGCGGCGTCCTGAATGCGATCGGCCGCCAGTCGCGCGACATCGCGCAGGGCGTCGACACCGGAGGCGCGGGCGACCAGGGGATGATGTTCGGCTACGCCTGCGACGAGACGGAGGAGCTGATGCCGCTCCCCATCACGCTCGCCCATCGGATGACCAAGGCGCTCGCCGATCGCCGGAAGGATGGCACCCTGCCGTGGCTCCGCCCCGACGGCAAGTCGCAGGTGACGGTGCTATACGAAGACGGGCAGCCGATCGAAGTGGAGACCGTCGTCATCTCGACGCAGCACTCCGAGTCCGCCTCGAACACGAAGATCCACGACGGCGTCACGAGGGAAGTCATCGAGGCGGTGATCCCGGTCGAGTTGCGCGCGCGTCGTATGCGGAAGCACATCAACCCGACCGGGCGCTTCGTGATCGGTGGTCCGCACGGCGATGCCGGGCTGACCGGGCGCAAGATCATCGTCGATACGTACGGTGGCATGGGACGGCACGGCGGTGGCGCCTTCAGTGGCAAGGACCCATCCAAGGTCGACCGCTCGGCGGCCTACGCCGCCCGCTGGGTGGCGAAGACCATCGTCGCCGCCAAACTCGCCCGGCGCGTCGAGGTGCAATTCGCCTACGCCATCGGGGTCGCCGAGCCCGTGTCGATCATGGTAGATGCATTCGGGACCGGGGTCGTGTCCGACGCGCGCATCATGCAGGCGGTGCGCGACGTCTTCAAGCTCACGCCGCGCGACATCATGCATGCGCTCGACCTGCGCAAGCCGATCTACGGGCCCACGTCGGCGTACGGGCACTTCGGGCGCACGCCGGAAAAGACCGGACGTGGTAAGCACGCGGCGACGACCTTCAGCTGGGAGCGCCTGGACAAGGTGGCAGAGTTGAAGCGCGCCGTGCGACA
>DAIESF010000090.1 GCA_027346425.1 Gemmatimonadota bacterium
AGCTCCGGAACACCTGTTCCAGCGCCCGCTCGTCGCCGCCCCGAATTCGACGCACCAGTTCGGCGTCACCCGGCAGGGGAGGAGACGTTGGCACCTCCTCCGGCAGGGCGGCGCGATCGTCGTCGTCGGAGGAATCGGTCATCGAGCGAAGTGAAATCCGGGGCCAGCATCGGGGACCCCCGCCCTATCGCGCCGGGGGCGCAGGGCACGTTAACATGGGCTGGCTTCGGCCAGTAAGGGGGCATGCCCCCTGACGTGTCTCCTCATTGTGGCCGACTCTCATCGCGAATTCATGTCCCTCGAGCATCTCTCCGACGACGACTACGACCGCCTCGCCCGCGTGGTATCGGGTGAGGCGTCGGCTGTCGAGCGCGCCGAGATCGAGCGCTGGGCCGATGCGAATCCCGAACGTCGCGCCGCGCTGGCCGCGATGCGGCTGGCGTGGCGCACACCGCTTGCCGCCCCTGCGGCGTGGGACGTCGATCGCGCCTGGACGAAGCTTGCGGGACGGATCACCGAGCCGTCGACGGCGGAGCCGAGAAACCTCTCGAAGGTTGTGGATATCCGCGTAAAGCGTCGTTGGTGGCACGATACTGTTCGTGTGATGCAGGTCGCCGCGGCCGTGACTGTCATGGTCGGCGGCGCCTTGGTGATCTCGCGACTTCGCGCCACCGGCGACTCCGCCGCCCCAATCGTCGCCTCGGCGACCGAGTTCGTGACCGGCTCCGGTGAGCGGCGGACCGTCAAACTCCCCGACGGGAGCACCGTCGTCCTGGGCGTCTCCTCGACCCTCCGCACGCGCGATGGCTACGGCACGGGCGCACGCGAGGTCGACCTGACCGGCGAGGCGCTCTTCACCGTCGGCCACGACGCATCGCGCCCCTTCCGCGTCCACGTTGGCGGAACGGTGGTCGAGGCCCTGGGGACCGAGTTCGCTGTCCGTGGCTACCATCACGACGGCAACAAGTCGAGCATCCGCGTCGCCGTCGCCTCCGGATCGGTCGCCGTCCGCCGGGGTACCACCGCCGACACTGCGATCGTGCTCGAGCCGCATGATGTGGCGACCGTGCGAGGCCCAGGCGACATCGACGTCTCCCGCGGGATCGACGTCTCGCGCTTCACAGCCTTCGCATCGGGACGTCTCATCTTTGCGGACACTCCGCTCGCCGAGGTCGTCGACGAACTCGGGCGCTGGTACGGGGTGGAGGTACGCGTCACAGACGCCTCGCTCCTCGACCGGCACCTTACCTCGACCTTCGAGGGCGAGTCGCTCGACGAGGTGCTGCGGATCATCGGCATGACGCTCGACGTGCGATACGTGCGAAACGGCAACCGGGTGGACTTCATGGGGAAGGGCAACACGTCGGCACTCCCGCCGGCCCCCACAGCAGTCGAATTGGCGGAGACGGGTGCGTGACACCCTCCCGACGCGCGGCCGCTCAGCGGGCCACGCGCGCACTGGCAACGGTCGCGCTCGTCGCGGCGTGTGTCAGGCCGGCGTTCGGGCAGGAACGGGTCCTGGCGCGCTCGGACAGTGCAGCGATCCTGCGAAGCGCCTCGCGTAGCGACCTTCTCGCCCGCCCCGTCTCCCTCTCCCTCGTCGCCGTCCCCATCGAGCGCGCGCTTCGCGAGATCTCCGCGCAGGCCGGGCTACGTCTCTCCTACAGCAGCGACATCATCCCCGCACAGCGTCGCGTGAGCATCACCCGCGCCGCAGTTGCAGCTGGCGATGCCATCGACGAGATCCTGCGCGGAACCGGGCTCGACGTCGTGGTGAGCCCGTCGGGCTACGTGGTCCTGGTCAAGGTCCCCGGTCTGGCCTCCACGCTCGCCGCGCTCCCTCCCGACTCCGGCCGCGCCCTTGGTATGCCGTTGCAGCTGCGGTCGGCGTTTCGCCCGCAAGTGATGGACCGGATCCTCGTGATGGGAACCCCGGCCGCCGGCGCCCCCGAGCGCTCGCTCTCCAGCGCCGTCTCGGTCCTCACTGCGACGCAGATCGCCCAGAGCGGGGCGACGAGCATGGAGCAGCTCTTCCGGAGCGGGATCCCGGGCGTCGTCTCGTGGGACCTCGGGATCTCCGGGCCCTTCGCCCAGATCGGCTCGGTGCGCGGGTCCAGCTCCTTCAACGCCAACTACCTCAAGACCTACGTCGACGGCGTGGAGCTGGCGTCCCCCTACCTCCTCTTCGCCATCGACCCGTACTCGGTGGAACGCATCGAGGTGATTCGCGGGCCGCAAGGGTCGGCGCTGTACGGTTCCGACGCCATCAGCGGCGTGGTGCAGGTCGTCACACGCAAGGGGACCCCCTCGGCCTCGTGGCATCCGCATGTCGACGCCGCCCTCACCGGCGGGATGATGGAGAGCCGCTTCACCGACGAAGTGGGCGGGACGCAGCACCACTCGGCGATGATCTCGGCGGGAGGCGGCCAGTCGTCGTTAGGTTTCGGCGGGACGTACGAGGACGTGGGGGCCATCGTCCCCGGCGGCTCCTCCGGCTACCGCGGAACCTTCGGCGGAGCGCGCACGGTGCTCGGGCCGCTCCGCCTCGACGGGACCATGCGCTATGCCGACGTGCGCTTCATCGCCCCGTCCAACCCGCTGCTCGGGAGCAACCCCGTCCCCAGCACCATCCGCCCGCTCCTCGAGTCGCAGCGGATCGAGAACGAGACCTACGGCCTCACCGCCGACTTTCAGCCGCGCAGCTGGTGGCGGCAAACGCTGGTACTCGGCCTCGACCGCCACGCCGGCGCCATCGCCCCGCAGCGCGAGCCGGCCACCGTGGCCGACGCCTTGTTAGGGGCCACCAAAGAGAACGTCAGCAAATCGTCGCTGCGCTACGCAATGGCGATGCGCCTCGTCGACCGCCCCGACCTCTCCCTGAGCACCACCCTCGGCGCAGAGCGCAGCACCCTGTTGCGCGAACGCCTCGGCTTCCGCTCCGACCTGTCGGGGACGGGGAACGGACTCGCCTCGCTGTACAACGACCAGGTCGACAACACCGGCGTCTTCGGTCAGGTGAAGCTCGAGGTGAAGAATTCCGTCTTCCTCACCGCCGGGCTGCGCGGCGAGCGCAACTCGAACTTCGGCGAGAACTACGGCACCGCCTACGCCCCGATGGTCGGCGCCGCCTTCGCCCGCGACGTGGGAGGGGCGACCATCAAGCTGCGCGCCGCCTACGGAAAGGGGATCCGCCCGCCGCAGCCGAATGCGCGCCGCGCCATCCAGACGCTCGGCTTTCGCCAGGTCGCCAACCCCGAGCTGCAACCCGAGGTCCAGTCGGGGACCGAGGCCGGCATCGAGCTGTATGTCGGCGACCGGGCCAACCTCTCCCTCACCACCTACAGCCAGACAGCGGACGGGCTGATCCAGCAGGTGGTGGCCAACCGGCAGCTGAGCGCGCGCACCGTGCAGTTCCAGAACGTCGGGCGAATCCACAACCGCGGCGTCGAGCTCGAGGGGAACGTGCGCCGTGGGTCGCTGCGCGGCGACCTGACCTTCTCCCTCACCGACTCGCGCGTGCGGGCGCTCTCGGCGACGTACACCGGCGACCTCATGCTCGGCGATCGCGTCCCCGAGGTCCCCTCGTCGTCGGGCATGGCCTCGCTCACCTGGGAGACGCGGCGGCTGCGCACCACACTTGGCGCCAACTTCGTCGGGAGTTGGGTGGGCTACGATTGGCTCGGCTTCTACGGCAGCGAGATGGGGACCCAGGATTCGCGCCCCGAACTGCGCAACTATTGGATCGACTATCCGTCGATCACCAAGCCGTTCGTCGGGCTCAGCTACGCCCTTGCCCGCGGCGCCGAGTGGTACCTGCGCGTCGATAACCTCACCAACGTGCAGCGCAACGAGCGCGACAACCTGCAGATCACGCAGGGGCGCACCGCCACCGTGGGGCTGCGGCTGGCGCGTTAGGCGGGCGAGGGCGCGTCCGGCGCGGGGAGCACGCGCAGGCGCAGCACGCGAGGGGCGGGCGCTGGGGACTCGCGCTCGATGGGATATCCGGGCAAACCCCGGCGGCGCCCCGCACGTACGGTGAGCGCCCCCAGGTGTTTAGCGTCGCCTCCCGTTTGGGCTAGATTCATCGCTCAACCGCCCCCCCTGCCCCCGAGCATTGACCCCGTTCCGTTGGTTCTTGACCGCCCTGTCGTTCCTTGCGACGATCGCGGTCTCGGTCTTCGTCATCGCGTCCAGCTGGCCGGCCGAGGGGGCGCCGCTGGGGCTACCGTGGTGGGGGCACCTCCTCTGCCTGGGAGCGTTCGGGCTCGACATCGCCTTCCGGGTCATCAAGATCCGTTTCTCCGCCGACGCCATCGGGGTCCCGATCTCGCTCGGGGCGATCCTCCGCACCACCCTCGGCGGCGACTTCGCCGCCGCCATCACCCCGTCGCGCTCTGGAGCCGAACCGGCGCGCTTCCTGATCATGAGCGAGTCGGGGACCCCACTCGGTGGGGTCGTCGTCGTCCTGTTTCTCGAGATCTTCCTCGAGATGCTGTCGCTGTTCGCCGTCACCATCGGGCTCGCCTTTCTTCTGAAGGAGTCGGGGCCGCTGGTGACCGGGATGCTGGGGACCGTGACACTCTATTCGGCCGGGGTGCTGGGGGCCGGGGCCTTCGCCTACACGCTGTCGCATCGTAACGCCAAGGGGCCACGCCCACGGTGGGTCCGGGCAATCGGGATCAACGCCCTCATCTGGCGGCGGGTACAGCGGGGGCTGCGGCAGGTGAGGGGGAGCGTCGGCGCGCTCAAGACGGCCAAGCGAGGGACGATGTCATTGGCGCTCGTCTTCTCGATCCTGCACATCTGCGCCCGGC
>DAIESF010000205.1 GCA_027346425.1 Gemmatimonadota bacterium
CCCACAAGAAACATGGGCGCCGCACCCCTTCTCGTAGCAGCAACTTAGCTCATGGATAGGCAAAGGCCCTACGCATCCCTCATCGAAACGTTAGAGGTTGCATCTGTGGAAGTGAGTGCTCCCTTCTGCAGTGGAGGTACCAATGCCGCTACCGTCTCGTGAAGGCCTGCGATTGTCTGCACCCGGAAGCTCAGGCGTGCGCAGCATGGTCATCATCAGTCTCGCGACGATCCTGGCGTCGCACGTCGCCCGCGCGCAGGGGGCGAAGGCGATGTCGGAACTCGTGCCGGACACCATGGCCATCACGCCAGCGCTCATCGCGAAAGGGCGCGACGTATTCCGCAACCACGGCGGATGCGCCGTCTGTCATGGCATGCAGCTCGAGGGCGGCGCCGGGCTTCCGTTGAAGAAGGCCAAGTGGAAGGACGCGGGCAACGGCGACCTCGCCTCGATCGTGCGCGTGGTGTCGAACGGCGTGCCGGGAACGCTGATGGTCGCGCATCCGAACGGCATCAACGAAGAACGAGTGGTGGAGGTGGCCGCCTACATCTGGGCCGTGAACCGAGGGCGTGCCAAACCGTAACGCCCTCCCCATGGGACGCCGGCGGCAGGTGCGCGTAGCATCCCGCTGGTGCCCCCCGTGACCAGGAGTGCAACTCATGTCAGCAGCTCGCTGGACCTCAGTGCGTGTCGGGCTCGTTGCGTGGATCGTGTCGGTGCTCTCGATGCTGGTGCCGGGCGCCAGCGCTGCGGCTGCACCGCTTCGTGACAGCAGTGTCGTCCGCGTCGTGCCGCCACTCCCACTTGGCCTCCCACACGGCGTCACGACGACGGCGACGCCGTCGCTCGCGCTGCGCTACGTGAAGATGATTCCCAGCTACGCGCGACAGACCGGACTGGCCTGCAGTGCCTGTCACTTCCAGTTCCCGCATCTCACGCCGTTCGGCCGGATGTTCAAGCTCAACGGCTATACGATGACGGGACTGAAGATGATCACCTCGATCGGCGATTCCGCGAAGACGCTGGCCCTCAGTCCCATCGCGCCGGCCTCCATGATGATCGTGACGTCGCTCTCACACCTCGGCAAGGCGCTCCCGGGAACGCAGAACGATGTCGCCACGCTCCCGCAACAGGCATCGCTCTTCCTCGGCGCCGCCATCGCGCCGCGCGTCGGAGTCTTCTCGCAGTTCACCTACACGGCCGCAGATGGCTCGTTCGGGATCGATAACGTCGACATCCGCTTCGCAAACCATCTTGACCTTCACGGGCACGACCTGTTGTACGGCGTCACGCTGCACAACAACCCGACGGTGCAGGACGTCTTCAACACGAGTCCGGCGTGGGGATGGCCGTTCGTCTCTTCGGACGTCACGCCGGGGCCGGCCTCGGCGATGATCGACGGGAGGCTCGGACAGTCGGTGGTTGGGCTTGGTGGCTATACGCTGTTCAACAACACGCTATACGCCGAGTTCACGGCATACCGCACCTCGCTGCAGGGGACGGCGCCGCCATATGACGCCACCGCCTCCAACGTGTTGCGCAAGGTGACCCCATACTGGCGTCTCGCGCTCACCCGCGATGTGGGGCCAGGGCACCTCATGGTCGGGAGCTATGGCTTCGACGCCAACATGTGGTCGCACGGGGTGGCCGGCGCTACCGATCGCTACACGGATGTCGCGGCCGACGCGCAGTACGAGACAAGCGTGAGCAAGATGCCGCTCATGCTGCTGCGGGCGAGCTTTACCCATGAACGGCAGCGGACCACCGATGCATTCCTGAACGGCGAGGCGCAGTATCTGCGGCGCAACCTGGACATCGTGCGCGCGAATGCCTCGTTCCAGCCGAGTCTCAAGCACGGCTTCACGGTTGGCCTGTACACGACGACGGGGACGGGAGACACGCTCGTGTACGCGCCGACCCCCGTGACCGGTAGCCGAGCCGGCGTGCCGAATAGCACCGCTTTCACGGGCGAGTACGTCTACAACGCCTGGCAGAACGTGCGCTTTGGCGCGCAGTACCAGTTCTTCACCAGGTTCAACGGCGCCGCGAGCAACTACGACGGCGATGGGCGCCGCGCCTCTGACAACAACGCCCTTTACCTCTACTCCTGGCTGGTCTTCTGATCACGCGGCGTCCCTCGACGAGCCGTCGTAGGTCGGTGTCTTTCCACGCGCGGGTCCGGCGGGGCGCCCTCTCCCGGGGCGCCCCGCCCTTCTCACGTCCCTCCGAGGGACACCCACGTTTCGAATCGCTGCCGCAACACGCTCAGCGGCATCGCCCCGCCCTCGAGCACGAAGGCGTGCCACCGCTTGATGTCGAACCTTGCTCCGAGTCGCTTCTTCGCGTCCTCCCGCAGGCGTAGCAGCTCGCGACTCCCCATCTTGTACGCCAGCGCCTGCCCCGGAAGGTCTACCGAGTAGCGTAGCGTCTCCGTGTCGAGCTGCAGATCGCTCTCCAGCGTGTTCTCCTTCATGAAGGCGATCGCCTGCTCGCGCGGCCAGCCGAGGAAGTTCATCCCGGTGTCGACCACCAGGCGGCAGGCGAGGAACATGTCCATCATCAAGCGCCCGTAGCGATCGTACGGATCGGAGTAGAGCCCCATCTCCCCCGCGAGCGCCGAGGCGTACTCACCCCACCCCTCGGTGAATGCGGTGTATGTCGCCTCGCGGCGGAAGCGCGGGAGCGTGCTGCTCTCCCGCTGCAGTGCCATCTGGAAGTGGTGCCCCGGTACCAGCTCGTGGAAGACGAGCGCGGCCGACTGGAGCATGCTGCGCTCGGCGAGGTTCGACCCATTGTAGTAGTAGTGCCCCATCGAGTCCTGCGCCGTGGGCGGCTGGTAGAAGCCGAAGGTCATCGTCCCCTCGAGGCGAGGATCGAGGCGGCGTACATCGCCCTGTGCACGCGGGAGCGTGGAGAAGTAGTCGGCTATGCGTGTGCGGATGCGCGCGTCGTGGTACATCAACTTCTCGCCGAACTCCTCTGGCGTCTTCGCGAAGAAACGCGGATCCCTGCGCAGCTGGGCGTGGAACTCCGCCTTCGTCCCTGTGAAGCCGAGTTCGGCGCGAATCGTCGCCATTGCGCTGTCGATGCGCGCCACCTCGGCGAGCCCGATGCGGTGCACGGCGTCGGGCGTCGCGTCGAGGGTGGTGTGTTGCCTGACGAGGGCACGGTAGTACAGGTCGCCGCCGGGGTACTGCCCCACTCCCACCTTGTCAGGGGCCTCGTGGCGGTACGGACCGTCGAGGTATGCCGCCAGCCGCTCCAGCGCCGGGTTGACGCGAGTCGCGATGCGCGCGCCTAACGCGGTCTGGAATTCTTCGCGCCTCGCCGCGTCGACCGACGCCAGCCGCTCCCCTGTCACGCCGAACGGGCTCCGCTCCGGCGGCTGGATGAAGCCGCGCACGAAGGGGATCACGAGGCGCAGCTCGTCCTTCGGCAGGAGGATCTTCCTGACCCGCCGCGCCTCGAGCCCTTCGCGAATCGTGTCGGCCATCGCCCCAACCTCGTCGACCAGGGCGAGGTAGTGGTCGAGCTCCGATGCACTCGTCAGGCGCTGCGTGGCGAGGAGCGCGGGGATGGATCGCAGCGGCGAGGCGTACGGCGTCACCGCAGCGAAGGAGAGTCCCTGAAAGCGCCCGGTCTCGATCACCTGCACCAGCTCCCACCGGAGGATGCGCGAGGTGATCCACTCGTCCGGCGATAGTTCCTTCGGCACGAGGAGGTCGATGCGACGGACGACGTCGCGCGCGCGCGCCGCGTCGCGGGCGATGCGCGCGGCCGAGAGGTCGGGGAGGTGCTCGACCCGCATCCCGCTGCGGGCGCGGAGGAAGGGCTCGTCCTCGACCATCCGCTGCTCGTACTCGGTGACGAGGCGGGCAAGGGTGCGGGCGCTCGGCGTGGAGTCGAGGGGGACCGCCGCGGAGAGGAGGGCGAGGGCGAGGATCAGCATGGGGGAAGCATATCATGCAGCTCCTCGAGTATCTGGCCCACGCCCTTCACCCTGGTGTCCTCGTGACTTGCCGTGGCGATCCATCCGAGGTGGTCGTTCCGCTGGTACTGTGGCCGCGGGCGGTACGCCCCTTGTACAGATCACGCAAAGGCGCGGCCGCACTCGACGCTACTCCGCCGTCGTCGGGTCGATAACAATCGCGATTTCCGACACACGGTCAGCGGGGAAGCCTCCCTGACGAGAGTGCTCCCTCACCATCTCCTCGCTCGGAGCGCGGTAGATGCAGTGGATCTGGTCGGCGGTGACGTAGCTGTGCACCCACTGAATCTGTGGCCCCATGTGATTCAGCACGCCGCAGGACTTCTGTGCGATCGCCTTGAGGTCGCCAGGTGAAAGCTTGCCAGCGCCTGGGATGTTACGCTCAATCAGGTATTGCGGCATGATGTCTCCGGAGTGGGTGGGTCGTGAGCAGCCGTGCCAACGAGGGGTGGCACGACATGGCAACGGCGGGCTAACGATGTGCGTCGGTTGCAGCCGATGGCAATAGGCGAGCGCATCC
>DAIESF010000098.1 GCA_027346425.1 Gemmatimonadota bacterium
CTCCCCACTACCGGCCGCACCACGAACCCCCCAGAGACAGTAGTACTGTGCGAATGCGTCACCGAGAATTGCGCGCGCGTCTGGCGCGAAGAACTCCAGCTCCTCTCCCTCCTTTCGTACGAAGCCCCGCGAGGCCAGGTCAGCCGGGTGAGGCGTGAAGAACGCGTCTCCGTGACTCCACACCGGCCCCTCGACCGCCTTCACGGTGTCACCCGCGGTGCCGACGGGGAGTACGCGCGTGTAGCGCACCAACTCCGCGGAGAACGTCGACTCCGCGGCTACGCGCTCACTTGAGCTGAGGGCGACTTGAGCTGCACTCCACAACGCGAGCAGCTCCGTCCCGTCGTTGCCCGAGTCCTGACACATCGCACGACCACCGACGCGCACGCGCTCGAGGACGCGCACCTCGCCCTCCTGTGCCCCAACGACGCGTAGCGGCAGCATCGTCGCCGACATCAGCAGCCACCAATAGCCGCAAACCCTTCGACCGCTCATCGACGCCATCGACATTCGTCACCTCGCGCATTCCCAGCCCAGCTACACCCCACACAGGGCGAACGACTCACGTCCGGCCTCCTTCGCATCTGCGCGAGCAGTAACCGCGCCGCCCACTGCTTCGCTCGTCGCATCTGACGCGTTCCGGCCAGCTAACGTCGCACAGCTCGACAATAGGCGCGCGGTACGCGATGCGTCAATGGCGCGCCCATTCCTCATGGCGCGCCCTCCGCCCGAGTCGTCCCGGAATGTGCTCAATGCCTGAGTCCGGCATCCCTTCGTTAGCGCCGGAGGCGCCTCACTGCACCTGCTTCGAATACTGCCGCACCGCCAGCGCCAGCACCCCCACCCCGCCCGCCGCCAGGATTGCCAGCGGCTTGGCGACCGTCTCCCACCCCGCCCCCTTCACCAGCACCGCGCGCATGATGAAGACGAAGTGCTTCACCGGGTTCACCTCGGCCATCCACTGCGCCCACCGAGGCATCGATTCGACCGGGGTGAAGAGTCCGCTCATCAGCAGGTAGATCAGCATGATGAAGAGGGCGACGAACATCGTCTGCTGCTGCGTGCGGGTGAAGGTCGAGATCCAGAGACCGATCCCCAGGGCAACCACCAGGTAGATGCCGGCCGAGAAGAAAACGAGCGGGACGCTCCCGCGCGTCGGGATCCCGAAGACCACCTTCCCGATCATCAGCCCCATGGTGAAGATCACCAGCGACAGGATCCAGAAGGGGAGGAGCTTGGCAGTGATGAACTGCCCCTTGGTGATGGGGGTGACGTTGAGCTGGTCCAGCGTCCCCAGTTCCTTCTCCCGGGCGATGTTCTGCGCCGTCAGCAGCAAGCCGATGATCGTCGTCAGCGAGACCAGGATGGCCGGCACCATGTAGTGCTTGTAGTTGCGCGACGGGTTGAACCACCCCTGCGTGCGCAGCTCGAGCGGCGCTCCCACCGCCATCGCCCCCGCCGCGCCGCGCGGCAGCGTGACGCCAAGCTCGCGCGCATAGTCGCCGAGCACGGCCAGCGCCGCCGCCTGAACGATCCCCGCCGCCGCCCCCTCCTCGGCGTTGAATTGCAGCTGCACGGGGGCGTGCCGCTCACGCACCAATCCCTCCTCGAATCCGTGTGGGATCCGCAGTACCGCCGTCACCTCGCGGTCGAGAAGCGCCGACTCGATCCCCGCCGTCGTCGGCTGGTAGCGCGCGATCCGGAAACGCCCGCCTCCCTCGAGGCGCTGCACGAGCCCCGCCGACACCGTGCTGCGGTCCTCGTCCACCACGGCCAGGGCCGTCCGCTTGATGTCGAACGTCGCCGCGTTGGTCAGGATCAATAGCTGCGCGACGGGAATGAAGAAGATCTGGAAGACCGTCGCCTTGTCGCGGAAGACCTGCAGGAACTCCTTCCGCATGAGGAACAGGATGGTGCGCATCGGTCACTCCAGCCGGATGGCAAGGCGTCGCGCTCCCACGACCAGGAGCACCAGGGTCTGTACGGCAAGAATCACCGTCTCCTGCCAGAGCGTGGTGATCCCCGCTCCCTTCACCATGATCCCGCGCACGATGATGAGAAACCAGCGCGCCGGGACGATGTTGGAGATCACCCGCAGCGGCGCCGGCATCGAGTCGATGGGGAAGATGAAGCCCGACAGCAGGAGGGTCGGGAGGAGCAGGCCGGCCATGGCGGCAATCATCGCCGTGCGCTGCGTGTCGGCGCGCGTCGAGATCACGATTCCCAGGGCCAGCGCCGTCAGGATGTACAGGAGCGACTCGGCCAGGAGGAGGGTAATGCTCCCGCGCAGCGGCATCCCGAACACCTCGCGCGCCGCCCCCAGCACCAGCAGGACATTGGCGAACCCCAGCACGACGTACGGCACCACCTTCCCCACCACGATCGCCCACGGGTGCAACGGCGAGACGAGGAGCATCTCCATCGTCCCCGTCTCCTTCTCCCGAGTGATGGAGATCGACGTCATCATCGCCGAAACCATCGTCAGCACGAGGGCGATGAGCCCCGGGACGAAGAGGTTCACGCTCGCCAGCGTCGGGTTGAAGCGCATGCGCGCCGCCACGTCGAGTCGCACGCCACCGGCCCGTTGCACCTGCTCGCCGTGCCATCGCTGCAGGATCGCCGATGCATAGGCCTGCATGATGCTTCCGGTGTTGGGATCGGCCGCATCCGTCACCAGCTCCACCGGCACTGGCGCGCGACCGACGAGTGCGCGATCGAGGTCGCTTGGGAGGACGATTGCCTGCCGGAACGTCCCCTCGCGAAAGCCGACCTCCAACGGCGCCGTGGAGGCGTACACTCCCATGAGCCGGAAGCGGGGCGAGGCGTTGAACTGCTCGACCAGCGCGCGCGACGCAGGCCCCGGCGCGGGATCGACAATGGCGAGCCGAATGTCGTACACGTCGGTGCGCACCGCGAAGCCGAACAGGAGGACCTGCACCAGCGGCATCAGGAGCATGATCCAGAACGTCTGCTTGTCGCGCAGGATGTGAAACGCCTCCTTGCGCACGAAACCGATGAACGACCTCATGCCGCCCCCGGTCGCGTGAGGCGCAGGAAGACCTCGTCGAGCGACGCCGCGCCGAACGCCCCCTTCACCTCGCCCGGTGTCCCCATCGCCGCGATCGCCCCGTCCACCATGATCGACAGGCGATCGCAATATTCAGCCTCGTCCAGGTAGTGCGTCGTCACCAGCACCGTGGTCCCCGTGGCCGCCGTCTCGTAGATCATTTCCCAAAAGCGGCGCCGGGTGATGGGATCCACGCCGCCGGTCGGCTCGTCGAGGAAGATGATGCGCGGCTGGTGCAACAGCGCCACCGAGAACGCCAGTTGCTGCTTCCAGCCTAACGGGATGCGCCGCACCAGCTCCTTGCGCGCATGCTCCAGCCCGATACGCCCCAGGAGTTTGCGGGTCCGTTCGGCGATCTGCGCGTTCGTGAGGCCGTAGATCCCGCCGTATAGCGTGATGTTCTCCTGCACGGTGAGGTCGTCATACAGCGAGAACTTCTGGCTCATGTAGCCGATGTTGCGGCGCACAGCCTCGGCGTCGCGCACCACGTCGTAGCCGGCGACCGTCGCCGACCCCGACGACGGCTCGAGGAGTCCGATCAGCATCCGCATCGCCGTCGTCTTCCCCGCGCCGTTGGCCCCGAGGAATCCGAACACCTCGCCCTGTGCCACGTGGAACGTGATCGCATCGACGGCGGTGAAGTCGCCGAACCGCCTCGTTAGGCCGCGCGCGTCGATGGCCAGCGCGCTCACACCCCCTCCTGCGCCATCATGTGCCACATGAACGCGTCCTCGATCCCGGCGTCGATCGCCTGCACCTCGAGGTCGTCGACTCCCGACGCGCCGGCAAACGTCTCCAGCTCAGCGATGATCGATGCGTCCGCCATCCCCGCGCGGGCATCGGTGTAGTGCACCACCTCGCCAAAGGGCCACACCGCCGCCGCGTGCGGGAACCGTCGCAACACGCCGAGCGTCCCCAGGCGGTCTGTGGCGCGCACCGCGAAGAGCGGGCGCGGATACGCATCACCGATCGCCTGCGGCGTGTCCACCAGGAGGAGCTTCCCCTTCTGCATCAGCGCCACGCGATCGCAGCGAATCGCCTCGTCCATGTAGGGAGTGGAGACGACGATCGTCAGCCCCCCAGCGCGCAGGCGGTCGAGCAGGTCCCAGAACTCGCGACGCGACACCGCGTCCACCCCCGTCGTCGGTTCGTCGAGGAAGAGGATGTCGGGGGCGTGCACGAGGGCGCAGCACAGCGCGAGCTTCTGCTTCATCCCCCCGGACAACGCCCCCGCCCGGCGGCCGGCGAACGGTGCCAGCTGCCGCCAGATGGGTTCGATGATCGACATCCCCGCTTCCACGCTCGTCCCGAAGACCGAGGCGAAGAACTGCAGGTTTTCCATCGCGCTCAGGTCGGGATATAGCGAGAAGCGCCCCGGCATGTATCCCACGCGCGCGCGCAGCTCCCACAGGTCGTCGACCACGTCGCGTCCGAGCACCTTCACACTCCCTGCGTCGGGAACGAGGAGCGTCACCATCGTGCGGAAGAGCGTCGTCTTCCCGGCCCCGTCGGGGCCGATGAAGCCGAACAGCTCGCCCTGGGCGATGTCGACCGACACGCCGTCCACCGCCGTCACCTGGCCGAAACGCTTGGTGAAGTCGCGCACTTCGACCGCGTGCGCAGCCACGGCACGCGGGTCTCCGGCGCTCCCACCCGCTTCCCGCGTCACGACGTCGCTCACTTGGACGCCGGGTTGGACGACGCCAGCGTCACCTCGGCCGGCATCCCGATCCGTAGCCGCCCATCCACGTTAGGCACGGCGAGCTTGACCGCGTACACCTGGACCGTGCGTTCCTCCCGCGTCTGGATGGGCGTCGGGGTGAACTCGGCCGTCGGCGAGATCCACGTCACCCGTCCCTGCACCGTCCGCAGCGAATCCCCCCCAGCGTCCACGCGCACCGTGAGCACCTGACCCAGCGCCACCTGCGCCAACTGCGCCCCGCTCAGGTAGGCGCGCAGAACGAGCGTGTCGAGCGACGCCATCTTGAAGAGCGGCGTCCCGATCTGCACGAACTCCCCTGGCTCCACATACTGCGCCAGCACCGTCCCCGACGCCGGGGCAACGATCCGGCTTCGCCGCAATCGATCGTCGAGCGTGGCCAGCTGCGCGTCGATCGCCGCAACCTCGCGCCCGATCGTCGTCCGCGTGGCTTGCGCGCCTTGCAGTTGGTCGCGCAACACGCGGACGTCGCGCTCCGCGCGGTCGCCCTGCTGCGCCGTTGCCGCCTGCGCCGTCAATAAGCGGCGCGTGCGCTCCAGCTCTCGCTCGGCGATCGCCCGCTGCGTCTCGAGGGCCGCCGCATTCGCATCGACCTCGCGCGTGTGAGCCCGCGCCGCCTCACGGCGCGCGACCAGCTCGCCCCGCTGCAGGACCAGCGCCGTCGTGTCCACCACCCCCACCTCGGCCATCGATTCGAGGCGTGTCCCCTCCGAGGCCTCCAGGCGCAGGACACGTCCGCTCGCCTCGGCGGCTACCGTGACCTCGGTCGCCTCGAAATTGCCGAATGCGTCGGCCGTCTCCTTGCGGCACGCAGTTGCGAGCGCGAGAGCGCCCAGCGTGAGAACGAGTCGCGGGATCGTCATGGCGTATTCGGCTGGATGGAACGGGGCGCGAGCCCCAACGTGGTGAGATAACGGGCCTCGGCCTGCGCCAACTCGGCGCGGTGCCGATGCAGCAGGAGATTGGCCTCGAGGACGTCGGTGCGCGTCTCGACGTACTCGGCAGCGGTGATGACCCCTTCCGTGAACTGCGCGTTTGCCTGCCGCTCGATGTCGCTGCGCAACCCGACGAGGCGGGCGTCGCTGGCCAGCGCGTCACGCAACCGCTGCATGTCGGCCAGGTCGCTCTCCACGGCCCGCGCCAGCTGCTCGGCCAACGCGCGCTCCTCCGTCGACACCACGCGTTGTTGCAGCCGCAGCACCTCGCTGGCGCGGTCGGCGCTGCGCCAGGTCCACGGCCGCCATTCGAAGCGAAGCCCCGCCTGCCAGAACTCGTCGGGGTCGGTGCGGAACTGGTTGAGCCCCGGACGCCCTGCCCCCGCCTGACCGAAGGCGACGACCCGCGGACGGTTCTCCACCCGCGTGAGCGCCGCTTCCCGATCGAGGCGATCGCGCGTTCGATCGAACTGCGCGAACTCCGGACGCGCCCTCAGCGCCTCCGGGCGCCCCTCGGCGATGGTGCGCGACACTTCCCCACCGAGGTCGGGGAGCGCGAGGACACTTGACTCGGAAATCGGCTCCCCGGTGAGCCGGACGAGCACGGCGATCGACGCGCGGCGCGCCGAGGCCGCCTCGTCACGCGCCTGCTCGGCCCGCACGCGCTCGGCGAGGATGGTGAGGGTGTCTCGGGGAAGCGCAGCGCCATTGACCACCCGGTCGCGCGCCAGCTGCAGCTTGGCGTCGAGGTCGACCAGCAGGGCGTTGATGTCGTTCATGCGCCCCTGCATGAGCACGGCGCTGAAGTACGCCGCGTTCACGTCGGCGCGCACCCGATACAGCGCCGCGTCGACCGCCGCCGCCGATTCGGCGAGTCGCGCGCGCTCCACCGACTCGCGCGCGCCGATCGAGCCGCCGTCGTACACCGTCTGTTGCAGGTCGAGCGTCGCCTGCCAGCGGTCCTTGGGCGGCGTGGGCATCGACGTGTTCGGGAGCGAGAGGGCGATCGTCGTGACGTCGCTCTGGTGCGACGCCAGGGCGTTCAGCGACAGCTGCGGTCGGCGCTCCATGTCGAGCGTCGTGAGGCGAAGCCCCGATGCCGAGCGTAGGTACTCCGGCTGCGTGGCGCGCGGGTCGTTCCGGAGCGCCGCCGCCTGCAGCGCGCCGAGCCGGAGAGTGTCCTGCGCCACCGCCATGCGGCCGGCGCCTAACGTGGCAAGCGTGAGTAAGAGGAGTCGGCGTGAGGTCACGGGCGCAACCCGGCGAGGAAGAAGTCGGGGAGTTCGCGCTTGCGCGCCTCGACGAAGGCGGAAAAGCGCGTGGTGTCGAGTCCCACGATCACCTCGAGCATGGGGCGCACCAGGAACGGAAAGACGAGGAGCCCGATGAGGCTCACCACGAACTGCTCGGCCGAGATGCGCCGCATTTCTCCCGCCGACGCCGCCTCGGCCAGCTGGCGGCGCAACACCCCCAGCGGCGCCGGCCCAGCCTGCTGCATGATCGACCGGACCCGCTCCGGCTCGGTGTGGGCCTCGGTCACCAGGTAGGGCGACAGGTAGGGGCGCGCGAAGTGGAAATCGACCTGCTCGCGCACCACTGCGCGCACCTTCTCCTCGATGGTCATCGTCTCCGAGCCGAGGATGCCGAAGATTCGCGGCATGAACTGGGTGATGGCGGCCGCGAATACCGCTCCGGCCAGCGCATCCTTGGTGCCGAAGTAGTAGTGCACGAGCGCCTTGTTGACGCCCGCCTCGTCGGCGATCTCCTGCGTGCGCGCCTTCGCCGTCCCCCGCAACACGAAGACGCGGTGCGCCGCGTCGAGGATGCGGTCCCGCGTGTCGCGGTCGTCGACCGGCGGCACGGCCCGTCCCTTCCCCTTCGTGCCTTCCCGGGCCGCGGGGCGGCGCCGCGTTGAACCAACTGGTTTAATCATATGGTTAAACTGTGCGGTCAATCGACAACCGTCAAGCCCCCCGGCAAGCCTCCCGGCAAAGCTCCCGGCAAAGCTCCCGGCAACTTGGCCCGGCGCACGCACGGCACCGCGGCGCGCCGCGCCGTCCCTCACACGCGGCTCCGGCCGCGATGTCAAGCCGTTGCCACGACGCAGTGGCGCGTTCAGCTTGCGCGCTCTCGATTCGGGGCGCGTGACTCCTCGCGCCGGCTCCTCCCGTCACGTCATTCGCAGCGTCATGTCCGATACCGCAGTCGCCACGTCGAATCCCGCCATCATCGCCCGCGTCGCCACCGAGCTCTCGCTCAACGTCGCCCAGGTGCGGCAGACGCTCCTCCTCTTCGATGAAGGCAATACCCTCCCCTTCATCGCCCGCTATCGGAAGGAAGTCACCGGCGGTCTCGATGAGGTCCAGCTCCGCGACGTGCGCGATCGCGCCGACTACCTGGCGGAAATGGAAGAGCGCCGCGCCGCCATCCTCAGGAGCATCGAGGAACAGGGGAAGCTCGACGACGCGCTGCGCGCGCAGATCGCCGCTGCCGACAGCAAGCAGGCGCTGGAGGACCTGTACGTCCCCTTCAAGCCCAAGCGCCGCACGCGCGCGATGATCGCCCGCGAGCGCGGGCTCGCCCCGCTCGCCGAGCAGCTCTGGAACGGCGCCCTCGACGACGCCGCCGCACTCGCCGCCGCCGAGTCGTTCGTCAACGTCGCCCTGGAAGTCCCGACCGCCGAGGCCGCGCTCCAGGGGGGACGCGACATCCTCGCCGAGCAGGTGGCCGAGGACGCCACCATCCGGGGCTGGGTGCGCGAGATGACTCGCGCCCAGGGAGTCGTCAAGAGCACCGTGCAGGCGGGGAAGGCCAGCGATGCCTCGAAGTTCAAGGACTACTTCGACTACAGCGAATCGTTAGGCACCATCCCGTCGCACCGCATGCTGGCCATCCGCCGGGGCGAGGCGGAAGCGGAACTCATGTGGCGCATCGAGGCCCCGGTCGATGCGATCACCGCGCGCCTCACCCGCGAGGTCCTCGACCGACGTCGCGCCACCCAGCAGCTCACCCTCGTCGCCGCCGACGCATACAAACGCCTCCTGGCCATGGCCATCGAGGTCGAGTTGCGCCTCGAGCTCAAGTCGCGCGCCGACGACGAGGCGATCACCATCTTCGGGCGGAACCTCGAGCAGCTCCTCCTCGCCCCGCCGGCCGGCGAGCGGCGCGTCATTGGCCTCGATCCCGGCTTCCGCACCGGGGTGAAGGTCGCCGTCGTGACCACTACCGGCGCCCTCGTCCACACCGACACTCTCTACCTGCACCAGGAGGACCGCTTCGCCGGCGCCATCCGCGCCATGGTCGCGCGCTTCACGCCGGAGCTCATCGCCATCGGCAACGGGACGGCAAGCCGCGAGACCGAGACGCTGGTCAAGGCGGCGCTCCGCGAACTCGACCCGCCGCGCCCGCAGGTCGTCGTGGTCAACGAGGCCGGCGCCTCGGTCTACTCGGCCTCCGACCTCGCCCGCAGCGAGTTCCCCGACCTCGACGTCTCGCTGCGTGGCGCCGTCTCCATCGCCCGCCGGCTGCAAGATCCCCTCGCCGAGCTGGTCAAGATCGAGCCCAAGTCGATCGGTGTCGGGCAGTACCAGCACGACGTCAACCAGCCGCGCCTCAAGTCGCGCCTCGACGAGATCGTCGGCAGCTGCGTCAACCGTGTCGGCGTCGAGGTGAACACCGCATCGGCTGCCCTCCTCGCCTACGTCTCGGGGATCGGCCCGTCGCTGGCGCAGGCCATCGTCGCGACCCGCGACCAGCGTGGTGGTCTCAAGTCGCGCGCCGAACTGCGCGACGTCCCGCGCCTCGGCGCCAAGGCCTTCGAGCAGGCCGCCGGCTTCCTCCGCGTGCGCGGCGGGGCCCACCCGCTCGACGCCAGCGCCGTGCACCCCGAGCGCTACGCCCTCGTCGAGGGCATCGCCCGCGACCTCGGCACCGACGTCACCTCGCTCATCGGCAACGATGCGCTCCTCGCCACGGTGGAGCTCTCACGGTACGTCTCGGACGATGTAGGCCTTCCGACGTTGCGCGACATCGTCGACGAACTCCGCAAGCCCGGGCGCGACCCGCGCCAGGCGTTCGAGCCGCCAGCCTTCCGCGACGACATCCAGAAGCCGGAAGACCTGGTGGCCGGGATGATCCTCGAGGGCGTCGTCACCAACATCGTGGCCTTCGGCTGCTTCGTCGACATCGGCGTGCACCAGGACGGCCTCGTGCACGTGAGCCAGCTGGCCGACCGCTACGTGCGTGACCCCAACGACGTGGTGAAGGTCGGGCAGCGCGTGAAGGTGACGGTTCAGTCGGTGGATCTCGCACGGGGACGCATCGCCCTTACGATGCGCAGCGACGGGCGTAGCGGCGCGCCGGGCGAACGTCCCCGCGCGAGTCGCGACGCGGAGGGGAGCGACCGCGAGCGCACCCGGGGCGACGGTCGCCCCGCGCACGATCGCGGACGAGGGGCCCCCGCCCCCAAGCCGGCGGCGACCCCTGCCAAGGGATACGTCGCTCCGAACGGAATGCGCTTCAAGTAACCCCGCAGCTCGCTCGCGAAGGCGGCGCTCCCGGCGGTGGCGCCCACACCAGCTGCGCTCCCCGCAGCGGCGCTCACGCCAATGGAGGTCACGCCGGTGGCGCTCACGCCAGTTGCGAGCGCCGCCGCGGGACCCGTGTGCCGCTCGCGGGTATTAGCCGAAATGGTCTCCCTGTGGCGCCACCCCAATACCCCTCGCACATGCGCCTGCACCCCCTGACTTCGATCGCCGCCGCTGCCCTTTGCACGCTGTCCGCGCAGGCGCTCGCGCAGTCGCCCAATCCGACCGTCGTCCTCCCTGGCTTTCGCGGCGTTGTGCGGATGGATACGGTCGGGACCCCCGAGGTGGTGCGTGGGGCGCCGGCGGCGGTCTTCGCCGCGTTGCAGCTGGCGTATGACTCGCTGGGCGTCGAGACCGCAGTGCGCGACGCGAATCGAGGCTACATCGGCAACCTGGGGCTCAAGCTGACGCGCCGCTTCGCCGGCCAGGCCATGTCGCGATGGGTCGATTGCGGGACGGGACACACGGGCCCCACCGCCAACGCCTATCGCGTGAACATGGCGCTGCTGGCCAACGTGACCCCCGAGCCTGGTGGGAACACCCGCCTGCGCATCGCCGTCGCCGCCGGCGCCCAAGCGTTCAGTGGCCCGCTCGGCGACCCGATCGCCTGCGAGAGCACGGGAGCGATCGAGCAGCGCATCCTCGAGATCGTCAGGCGGCAGGTCGAGTCCGCTCCCCCCGCTTCCCCCGCTCCCTAACGACGAGCGCCAGACCCCATGCCCGTCATCCGCCGCGCGGCACCCGCCGACGCCCTCGCCCTCGCCGAGTTGGCGGTCCGCACGTACACCGACACCTTCGGCGCGCACACGGCCGACGACGACCTCGCCCTCTTCCTGCGCACCGCCTACGGCCCGCAGCAGCAGGGAGAAGAGATCGCCGACCCCGCGGTGGACGTCTTCGTTGCCGACGAGGATGGCACGCTGGCCGGCTTCGCCCAGGTGCGCGGGGGCGCGGCTCCCGACTGCGTGACCGACGACGCCGCCGTCGAGCTGTGGCGTTTCTATGTCGATCGCCCGTGGCACGGGCGGGGCGTTGCGCACGCGCTCATGGACGCCGTCGAGCAGGCCGCTCGATCACGCGGCGCGACGTCGCTCTGGTTGAGCGTGTGGGAGCATAACGGACGGGCGCAGGGCTTCTACGCGAAGGCCGGCTTCCGGCAGGCGGGAACCAAGGACTTCATCGTGGGGACCGACATTCAGACCGACTGGGTGATGGTGCGTTCGCTGCAATCGCCGCCAGCCCCGTGAACAGGGGCTGCGATGACTCTTCCGTGCGGGCCTGCGACCAGCGTGATTGGATAGTGCGCCGCCCCTTCTGCCCTCTCCGCCCCCTTCGCCATCGGGCCCTCCACGTGCCTTGTCTCGTCGCCGCCCTCGCCCTGCTGCTCTTCGTCCGTCCCGCCGCGGGACAGAACGTGCGCGTTCGCCTGGGGATCATCGGGCACCCGGGGACGGTCGCGGTCGACTCGCTCGCCACCCGCGTGACCATCAACGCCCCCCGAGGGCAGACGTTTCACGCGGTGGCCCAGGCCCTCGCCGAGCTCAACGTCCCGATCGACACACGCGACTCGGTGCGCGGGATCGTCGGCGTGACGAGCGTGGCGATGATGCGGCGCTTCGCCAACGCGCCAATCTCACGCTACCTGAATTGCGGAAGCGGAATCACCGGCCTGAACGCCGACAACTGGCGCGTCTACATCACCAGTTTCGCCTTCGTCGACGCTCGCGATTCGGCCTCGACGGAGTTGCGCCTGGCGATGGTCGGCGGGGCGCGCGACGTGGCCGGCACCTCCACCGACCCCGTCGCGTGCGGAAGTACGGGGGCGTTCGAGAACCTCGTCGCCGACCGGGTGAGGAAACGGCTGGCGGCGG
>DAIESF010000102.1 GCA_027346425.1 Gemmatimonadota bacterium
GGGGAACGTGCGCGAGCTCGGCAACATCGTCGAGCGCCTCATCATCCTGCACCCGGGACAGCAGGTGAACGCCGACGACGTGCGGCGTGTCATCGCGATCGACGACGACTCGACGTCGCCCCCGCGCAGCGCCCCCCTCCCCGATCCAGCCGGACTCGAGTCGCCGCTGAGCGCGATGCTCGACGACTACGAGCGGCTCCTCATCACCCGCGCCCTCGGCGCGTCAGGGGGGAACATCTCCGAAGCCGCTCGCCGCCTGCAAACGGACCGTCCGAATCTCTATCGCCGCATGAAGCGACTCGAGATCGCGCCTGAAGGCATTCTGACACACCCGGGGTGACGCCGACGGCGGACACCGCTCCCCCACCGCTCGGCGACGACGCCCGTGGAACTCGTTGTGCCGCAGCGTTCGCGGTGAGATCGTTCATGTCGGTACACGACGTGCCCTGAGCGCGTGGCACGCGCAACGACCTGGAGCCGATATGCGACAACGCTGGATGCTGGTGGGCCTGGCCCTCGCGGCCGCCGTCGCCCCCGTCTGGGGGCAGCAGGTGTTCGACGAGCGCGTGCTCCCGCGCGAGGTGGCCGAAGAGGTGCTGCGCCTGTGGAACGCTCCGGCGACCCTTCGCGTGGAGGGACCCTACACGGTCGAAGCGGCGCGCGAGGTATCGAGTGACATCGGGATCCTCGGCGGTGAGCTGACCATCGCCGGACACGTGACCGGGCGCATCGTCGCGGTCAACGCCGACGTGCGCCTCGCGCGCGGAGCGCGGGTGGACGGCGAGATCCTGGTGGTCGGCGGTCGGGTGACGGGGAGTGATGTGGCGACCGTCGGCGGGCAGATCCGGACTTACCGCGCACGGCTGGATTACACGCGCGATGGCGACCGGCTGGCGCGCCGCCCCGGCGACTACGAGGAGACGTCGTGGTGGAGGCGGCGTGACCGGTGGAGCAAGAGCTGGTGGAGCGACCTGCGCCTGGTCTCTGCGCGCACCTACAACCGCGTGGAGGGACTCCCCGTGTACATCGGACCGGCCTTCGGGCGGGACTTCGGGTGGGGGCGTGTCGGCATCGACGCCTTTGGGGTCTGGCGCAGCGCCGATGGCTTCGAGTGGAAGCCGGACAACATCGGGCACTCCCTCAAGGGTGAGGTGCGCTTCGGCGACCACCGCGGTGTGCGCGTGGGGGGACGCCTCTTCGACCTCGTGGAGCCGGTGGAATCCTGGCACCTGACGGACGAGGAGATCGGACTGGCGTCGTTCTTCCTGCATCGCGACTTCCGCGACTACTTCGACAAGCACGGCGGCAGCCTGTATGCGTCGCTCTTCCGCGGCTCGGCGTTCGATGTCACCGTGAGCTATTCCGACCAGCGATGGGCCGACCGTCGCACCCGTGACCCGTGGACGTTGTTCCGCAACGGGCAGCCGTGGCGCGAGAACCCGTATCTCGACGCCGGACTGTTCCACCTCGTCAACACCACGCTGCGCTATGACACGCGCAACGACGAGGGGAATCCGTGGTCGGGATGGTACATCATGGCCGACTACGAGTACGCGACCGGGGCGATCACGAAGTACGGGCTGGCCGCCGAGGGGACGCGGAACCAGACACTCGACGGCGCGACCGTCTATGATCGGTTGTTTCTCGACGTGCGCCGATACAATCGCATCTCTCCCGATGCGTCGCTCAACCTGCGGCTGGTCGCAGGCGGATGGCTCTCGGGCGACGACCTCCCGATGCAGCGCCGCTTCTCGGTCGGGGGGCCGGGGACACTCCCCGGCTACGACTTCCGCCGGACCGCGGGGACTCCCGACGTCTGGCAGTGCAGCACGCCAGCGCTCCAGGACGCGAGCTATCCGGTGGGCTCTCCCGCCCACTGCGAGCGATTCGCCCTGGCGCAGGTGGAGTTCCGCGGTGACATGCACCTCGACCCGTTCGGAGTGCTGGACGAGGAGCGGGAGCGTCGCCGGGCGGGATGGGGACGAGGCACGCAATGGGTCCTCTTTGCCGATGCCGGACGTGGGTGGCTCGTGGGTGCGAACGACGGCGGGCTGTCGTACGGCAAGGGGCAGTTCCCGGCCCTGTCGACCTTCCGCACCGATGTGGGGCTGGGATTGGTGCTCGATGACGTGGGGGTGTACGTGGCCAAGTCGCTATCAGATCGCTCGGCGCCGGTGAACGTCTTCGTGCGGCTCAAGCCGCGTTTCTAGGACGTGCGACCGCGGGTCCTGCTGGTACTGCAACTGACGGTCGCGCTCGCGGTCGCGGGATCCCCCGCCATCGCGCAGCGCGGTCCGCGACTCGAGGTCACCCTCCCGGCGCGCGCGGCGCTGCGCGAGGAAGGTCCGACGGTTCGCGCACGCAATGTCCTGGCGGAGCGCCATGTCACCGACCTGCTGCGCAACGGCTTCCCCGCGCGGCTGCACTTCCGCGCCGAGCTGTGGACCACCGGCGGCTTCTTCAATTCCTTGCAGCGCAGCACCGAGTGGGACGTCCTGGTGCGCTTCGACGCGCTGCAACGGCGATACGACGTCGTGCGGGTGGTCCGCGACTCGGCCACGGCGACCACAAGCTTTTCGCAGTTTGCCGATGCGGTGACCGAGATCGAGCGCCCGATGCGGGCGCCCATCACCCCGCTCAGCCAGCGCAAGTCGCAGTACTACAACGTCACGCTGGAGCTGGAGATGCTCTCGGTCTCCGATCTCGACGAGGTGGAGCGATGGCTGCGCGGGGAACTCAAGCCGGCCGTGCGCGGCGAGCGGAACCCGGGGACGGCGGTGGGACGCGGCATGCGCACCCTGTTGGCGCGCATGCTGGGGGGCGAGGTGCGCCGACTCGAGGAGCGCAGCGACACGTTTCGCCCGTAACGCAGCGGAGGGCGCACCGTCGCGATGCGCTCCCCCGGGACGGGCTACCCGACCACCGCCCGGTGCGAGCTGCGGGCCTCGAGTTCCTCCAGCTGGTGCAGCGTGGCCTCGCCATAGAAGAAGCGGATGTACCGCGCCTGAATCGGCGTCAGGCGCCGCACCGCCCAGCTCAGGTGCAC
>DAIESF010000110.1 GCA_027346425.1 Gemmatimonadota bacterium
GCCGTCCGACGTGGCACGCGAACTCATTTCCGCCGATCGCGCCTTCGGCGCGGCGGCGGCGAGGGATAACGTGGTGACGGCGTTGGGACGCGTGTTCGCCCGCGACGTCGTGGTCCCGGTGCGCGCCAGCGCCTCGTTCGCGCACGGACGCGAGGCCGCGCTCGCCGCCATCCGCGGCGAGGCGGGCAACGCGACGTCCCGCCTGTCGTGGGTCCCGATTCGCGCCGGGGTGTCTGCCGATGGGATGCACGGCTTTACCTATGGCTACACGACGTTGACGCGCGTCGACGGTAGCACTGCGCCCGGGAAGTACGTGGCGTACTGGGAGCGCGCGGGGGGTGATTGGCGCGTGAGCGTCTATCGCCGCATCGGACGCCCCGCCGGCGACGTGTCACTCGCCGAGCGCCCTCCCGCCCTCCCGCCGTATATCGTTGCAGCTGTCAACGACAGCGCAGGGCGACGCCGCCTCGCCGAGGAGCTCGCCGAGACCGAGCGCGCCTTTTCCCGCGACGCGCGCGGGGGGCCAGTCATCGGTGAGGCCTTCGCGCAGTACGGTGATCCCACGGCGGCCAACGCAGGTGGCGGTGCGGAGTTCACCTTCGGCCCGGCCGCCATCGGAGCCAGCGTCCAGGAAGGGATCGGCCCCGAGACGTCGATCACCTGGGCCCCTGACGAGACGCGCGTCGCCTCCAGTGGCGACGTCGGGGTGACGATCGGGATCATCACGATCCGCCGCCAGGCCATCGATGGAAGGGCGGCGCAGGAAGCGCGCGTCCCGTACTTCACGATCTGGCGGCGCGACACCCAGCGCCAGCCGTGGCGCTACGTGGCGGAGTGAGCGCCCATGGATCGGTGTGGCGTCAGCGCCGTGTGGACTGTCGCCAGCGCCGATACTGCAGCGCCCCGCGCACGACGAAGAAGAAGGCGAACGCCACGTCCAGCCACACCCTTCCGGTGAGCGAGGGGGCGCCGAACACCAGCACGCGCGCGATGATGTAAATGCCGAGCCCTGCCATCACCGCGCCGATGGCGAGGCCGATGCGTGCCGCAGCTGGGGAGGTCATGAGGGCGAACTGGGATCGGGGGTGATCGGGAACGAACGCGTCGCGCCTGGAAGGACCGAAGGAAGGACCGATGGAAGGACCGCGGGTAGGACCGCTACAGCGGCAGCCAGTAGCTCACCTTCACGAGGAAGGTGTTGTCGGTCGGTGCGCGCAGCAACTCCGCCCAATCGCGCCGCATCACGAAGTCGCCGCGGACCACGTCGCTGCGCTGCCGACGTTGCCACACGAGGAAGATGGCTGATCCCGGGCGATATTCCCAACGCACCACGGCATTGCCTACGAGCGAGCGCACGTTGAAGTCCTGCTCGTCGACCGTGTAGTCCGACCTTCCGTCGCCGTCGATGTCGAAGTGACGCGTGAGCCCGGCATCGACGCAGGTACGGCCGCCGTTGCAGCGCACGGCGTCCCCCGCCCCCTCTACCACCCCCTCCCCGAAGCGCACGAAGGCAAAGCTCGACGCTTCGGCGAGCTGCTTGTAGTTGGAGTAGGCGCCCGACGAGAGCAGGGGCTGGGCGAAGAGCTGGAAGCTCAGCGTGGGCGAGAAGGCGGCGTTGATGCGCGTAGGGAGCGCCAGCTCGCGGCGCGCCACCTCGCCGAACAGGTAGCGCGACCCGAATGTCGGCGCGAAGTCGCTCCCCTCGACCGTCGCCACATATTGCGCACCGATCGACGCCCGGGTGAAGCGCGGCTCCACCTCGATCTCGATGCGCGACGATGGACGCACATTGATCTCGAGCCCGGCCTGGAACTCGTCGCCCCCCCCGAGGGCACTGCGCCGCACGAAGACGGTGGGCTCCAGCGCGAGGCGCGCGCGCGAATCGGTCTGAAGCGACATGCGCAGGTCGAAGGATCGCGGCTGGATCATCAGGGGGCCGCCGCGCGTCCCCACGCGATCCATCATTTCCGGATGCGCCTGTGCGTTCGCGTCGAATCGCCAGAAGTTGTTGAACTCGAGGTTCGCGTTGAGCTGCACCGCCCCGCCCACGTGCGCGCGCCCCCACGCCTCCGCGCTCGGGCGTCCCGCTATGGCGTCGTGGCTCCAGTTGTGGTACGTCGTGGCCGAGAGGTTGTACGACCGGAGGATCCGTCCCGGTGTGATCTCGCGATACTGTACGCGCGCGCCCCCGTCCAGCACCTCCTGGCGGGTGCTGAACCCTGCGTCGTTCACCTCGAAGCCCGGCGTGACCTCGGCGGCCCATACCGATCCCGTCCAGTGCGCCCCCCGCCGCTTCTCCACCGTCATGCGCCAATCCACCCCAGACATGGCGCGCGCAGTGGAGTCGACGCCGTCGCCGCGATAGTCAGGGCGCTGGAAGAAGTGGTTGCTCGCCTGCTGGATGCGAATCATCGCCGTGGAGTCACCGCGCACGTTGCTCCCGGCCACATAGCCGAAGAAGGCCCACGTGCGGTCGCTCCACTGGTGCTCCCAGTCGATCCCGCCGTTAAAGGCGGACGACGCGAGGAAATCGAATGAGCCGTCGCCGGGGAGGGCGCGGCGCAGCGCCGAGCCGATCACACCGATGGTCGACGCGCCGCCATTGAAATCCTGCCGGGCACGCAGCACGCCGTACTCGGCGCGCGGCTCCACCGTAAAGGGGCGCTCGGGTTCCGAATCGGAGAGATAGGCGCGTCCGTCGGCTTGCTCGGTGACCGCCGCCAGCGCGCCTAACGACAGCCCGCGCTGCGTGCGGCCGGTGACCTTGGCAGCGCCGAGGATGTTGGCCGAGGTGGGGACGTCGGCGAACAGCGTCCCCTCGGGGGCCGAGCCACGCGGGGCGCGCCCAAGCCGGCGTGAGTAGTACAGGCGATTGCGCCCGCCGGAGAGCGAGAAGTCGAAGATCTTGGCGTCTTCCACGAAGAATGGGCGACGCTCCTCATAGAACTGCTCGAAGGCCGAGAGGTTGATCACCGCCGGGTCGGCCTCCACCTGGCCAAAATCGGGGTTCACCGTGGCGTCGAAGGTGAACTGCCCGCCGAGCCCGACGCGAATATCGGTTCCCACGCGCGATCCCTGCGCGCGCCCGGTGCGGAACGGATTCCCCTGCTCGGCCGTCCCGCGAAAGACCGACCCCAACGCGTAGGGGCGGAGCTCGAGCCGGCGCGATCCCTGCGCCCTGACTCCCTCGAGGCGCCCGAACTGCGAGACCAGGCCGCGTTGCAGGCGTGAGACGAGGGAGAAATGCGTCTCTTCATTGGTGCGCAGCCGACGCCGGGCGAAGTTCACCCCCCACTCCTGCGCATCGCCGGAGCCGCGAAATCGCAGTTGGGAGAGCGGGATGCGTATCTCCGCGGTCCATCCCAGCGAGTCGAACGCGACCGCGGAACTCCAGACCGCGTCCCAGGCGCGATCGCGCTCGTTGTCGTCGTAGAGGTACTCGTCGCGCTGCACGTTGGCCGCACTCACGCGAAAGAGGAAACCGGTGCGGCGATCGAGGTTCGAGTCGAAGGCGACTTCGATGTAATCGGCTTGGGCGTCCTGGTCTCGGCGCACGACCTGGCGGGCGATGGATTGCGGCTCACGGTCGTACATGCGGGCCCCTACCCAGACCGCCGATTCGTCGATGAGGATGCGGACTTCGGTGCGCTCCTCGGCGGGCGCCCCCTCGACCGGGACGCGCTGGACGAAGTGCGATCCCACATCGGCCGCGCTCCACGCGGCGTCGTCGAGGCGCCCGTCGAGCCGGATCTCCCCCACCCGCACCCCAGCGCGCAACGACTGGCGCAGTGCCGCGCGCGAGGCGAGCGGGTTGGGCGTCGCCACCCCTTCCTGCGCCGGCGAGCGGGCAGGGGCAAAGACAACAAACGCCGCCAGGGCGGCAGCGATGGCGTAGCGAGTCACTCGACTGGGGAGATCGGGAACGCAGCGAGAATCGACGACCGGGAGCGGCGCGCGCGATCGTACCCACTGTACGCGCGAGTCGCGGGGGACGTTTGCGAAATCTTCGAAGTCGAAGAGGCGCCGCGCCATGCGCTTTCGACTCATGGCGACGAGCGATTCAGCAGCGCCGCGATGATGTCCATACCGAGCCAACTAGCCGGATGATGTGATTCGTTGAAGTCTCCTTAGTGTTGGTATGGTGCTTCGATCTTCTGCGCGACCGGCGGCTTCCTTCGAGCGAATGACGTCGGCGAGCGAGGCCACCGAGATGCTGATCCCGGCGACCTCGACAACCTCCGAGTGGGCGCGCAGGTCCTCGTATCCGCTCGTGCCGGCGGGCTCGAAGAGGATGTCGAGCGTGCCAAGTGGGGTGCTGAGCCGATGCACTGCACGGCTGGCCAGCGAATCCGGGGAGTGTGCAGCCGCCGGACTTGCCCCCGGGGTCTCCGTGGGATCGTGCGCCCGCAATTCGTTGAGCGCCGCCGCCAGGCGACCGAGATTCTCGGCGTCGCGCTCCGGGGCGATGTCGACATCGGTGCTGAGAAACGGGGAACCGTGCATCGTCGCCGCCAATCCGCCGACCAAGACGTATCGGACCTCGTGCTTCATCAGAGAGCCGAGTATCGCGAGTGGGTCGAACGGCGCCTCGCCACCCGGGTCACCAGTCGCATCAGCCGCGACCAGCTCCCCCCCCAGGAACGG
>DAIESF010000117.1 GCA_027346425.1 Gemmatimonadota bacterium
GTCTGGCATCGCCGACTCGGCGCGGCTCGGCGTGTACGGGACGAGCTACGGCGGCTACGCCACCAATCTCCTCATCACCCAGACGCACCGGTTTCGGGCCGCGGTGAACATCTCGGGAAAGGTCGACATCATCTCGTTCTACACCGATTCGCCACGCCTTGGGGTGCGGAACATCCACGCCGCCGAGAAGAGCCAGGACCGCATCGGCGCTACGCTGTGGCAGCAGCCGCAAAAGTACGTCGCGCACTCGGCCGTCATGTTCGCTGACCGGATCACGACCCCGCTCCTGCTGATGACCGGGGCGATGGACTCGAACGTCCCGGCCGACAACACGCGCGAGATGTTCTACGCCCTCCGGCGACTGGGAAAGGACGTGACGTGGGTGAGCTACACCAATGGCGGGCACGGCGTCCCGACCGCCACCGCGGCCGACTTCCTCGATTTCCACGAACGGCTGCTGGCTTTCTTCGACCGGCACCTCAAGGGGACAGGAGGGGAGCGGGTGGTCGAGGCGACCTCGCTTCTGGGCGAGCCGCTGTCGCGCCCGGTACCGCCAGCCGCAACCCTGGCCCGCATGGGGGAGCAGCTGGCGGAGGCGCGCCGGGCGTGGCAGCACACGCCGGCCAATGCCGACTCGATCATCTGGCTCGGCCGGCGCACCGCGTATCCGGGGCGGTTCAACGAGGCGATCGCGATCTTCACCGACGGGATCGCCAGGCATCCCACGGATGCGCGGATGTACCGTCACCGCGGGCACCGGTACATCACCATTCGCCGCTTCGACAAGGCGATCGCGGACCTCACGCGCGCGTACGAGTTGACGAAGGGGAAGCCCGACGAAGTGGAGCCCGACGGGCAGCCAAATACGCGCAACATCCCGACGAGCACGCTGCAGGGGAACATCCGCTATCACCTGGGGCTGGCCTACTACTTGTCCGGCGACTTCGAGAAGGCGCTTCCGCTCTACCAGGAGGACGTCGCGGCATCACGCGGCAACCCCGACATGCTGGTGGCCAGCAGTCACTGGCTCTACATGACGCTGCGGCGCCTCGGGCGACCGGACGAGGCCGCCCGCGTGCTGGCGCCCATCCGCAAGGACATGGACGTGATCGAGAACGGGACGTACCACAAGCTGCTGCTGCTCTACCGGGGGGAGCTGTCCCCCGGCGACCTGCTGCGGAACTTTGGAGCGGATGGCGGCCTCGACGACGTCACGACGGCCTACGGCGTGGGGAACTGGCACCTGTACAACGGGCGGCGCGCGGAGGCCGAGTCGATCTTTCGCCGCATCGTCGCGGCGCGCGGGCAGTGGGCGAGCTTCGGGTACCTCAGCGCCGAAGCCGAGCTGGCGCGGATGCGCTGACCGTCCGGGGGCGTTAGGCGCCCGACGGCGGGGTGCGCACCCCTTCGGGGAGCTGGTCGAGGAGGGGGCGCAGCTCGGCGGCCCGGTCGAGGGTCGTCACAAAGGTGATCCCGGGGAGCGACACCACGAGGAGCCCTTCCACGCCGTAGAGCACGACCGATGCCCCTTCGGCGTGGACCACGTTCCCCGTGGCGTCGACAAAATGCACGTCGCCAATGGCCCCGTTCCCCTCGTCGTCGAGGTCCCGGGCGCGCTTGAGCGACGCCCAGGTTCCCACGTCGTCCCAACCGAAGTCGCCGGGGACGACCGCCATGCGCCCGACGCGCTCGAAGAGGCCGCGTTCGAGCGAGATCGACCGCACGCGCTCGGCCAGCGCCTCGACGTCGCGCAGCGTCTCCGCCTCCAGCAGGGGGGCGACTTCGGGGGTGTGACGCGCCATGGCGTCGAGGAGGACGCTGGCCCGCGCCAGTGCCACGCCGCTGTGCCAGAGCGCCCCCTCTTCACTCATCGCGCGGGCGACCGCCGGGTCGGGCTTCTCCACGAATCGCTCCACGAGCGCCGGCCCCCCCGACGAGAGGGGGAAGTCGATGGAGAGCGGGTCCCCAATCTCGAGGTAGCCAAAGCCGGTGTCAGGGCGAGTCGTGGCCACGCCGACGGCGACGATCAAATCCTCGCGCGCGGCCACCGCCGCCCCCTGGCGCAACGTGTGCCGGAACGACTCGGGGAAGGCGATGGCCAGGTCGGCGTGCAACGCGCAGAGGAGCGCATTGGGTCCGGCCCGCCGCGCCACCTCGCGCGCCCCCCACGCCAGCGCGGCCGCCGTGCCTAACGGGCGCGGCTCCACCAGCATGTTGGCGGCCGGGATCTCGGGAATCGCGGCGTGGATGGCGGGGGCAATGTCGGCGCTCGTCAGCACCAGGATGCGTTCGGCGGGGACGAGCGGGTGCAACCGCGCCACCGTGTCGGCAATGAGCGGACGATCGCCCACCAGGCGCAACAGCTGCTTGGGACGGTGGGGCGACGAGAGCGGCCAGAAGCGCGAGCCAATCCCCCCCGCAAAGACGATCGCCCACATCGCCGTGTCCGCCGCCAGCAGCCCCGACGCCGCCAGCTGCTCAGCGGGGAGCGTTCCGGCCACGCCGGTTCCGGCGGATGAACTCCAGGCGCCGTGCGGGGTGTCGCCGATCGGCATGTGCAGTGCGGAGTGGGCGTGAAGTGCCGGGAGAGCACGGCTCCCCCCAAGTGACGGATTTCAAGATAAACTATCGGGGGCAGTACTTCCCCCCTTCCCTGGCCCTGGTGAACACGCGTGCCCGATACCCCTCTCCCCTCGCCACGGCAGCTGGAGGCGCTCGACCTCGACGCGCACCTGGGCGACCCGTGGCGGAAGCAGGCATTCGTGACGCCGATGTTCGAACACATCGCGCCGCGGTACGACGCCTTCACTCGCTTGTTCAGCCTCGGGATGGACGCGCGCTGGAAGTCGGAGCTGATGCGCTGGTTTTCCGCGCACGCCGGGGCGCGGTGCGACGTCCTCGACGTGGCCTGCGGGACGGGCGATCTCGCGGTGGCCGCCGCCTCGGCGCGCCCGGGGGCACAGGTGCGCGGGGTCGACGCCGCCGGGGCGATGATCGCGCGTGCCGTCGCCCGGGTGCACGCGTCCGACCTCCAGCGGGTGCGCTTCGAACAGGGCGACCTGACGCGACTATCGCTCCCCGACGCCTCGGTCGACGTCGTCCTGGCGGGATACGCCCTGCGCAACGTCCCCGACCACGTCGCCGCCCTGGCCGAGCTGCGACGTGTGTTGCGCCCGGGGGGATCGCTGTTGACGCTGGACTTCTATCGTCCCCCCTTCGCCCCGTGGCGCGCGCTCTTCCTCTCCTACTTGCAGCTCGCGGGGGGGAGCGTGGGATGGTGGTGGCACCGCGCCCCGGTCATCTATTCCTACATCGCCCACTCCATTCGCCGCTATGTGAGCGCCGACGAGTTCAGTCGCGCCCTCGCCGAGGGCGGCTTCACCGTCGCGCAGCGGCGCGATTACCTGCTCGGGGGGATCGCCTTGCACCACGCCAAGCGGCGCGACGCCTAGCGCTGCTACCCCCAACTGCACCACGCCCAGCTGCACCATTCCCAGCGGCATCACCGGCGATGATGCGGAGCGGAGGCCGCTCCCCTACTCGAGCCCGCGGGCGATGGCCCTGAGCAGGATCTGCTCGTCGACGATGGGTTTCGTGACGTAGTCGTTGAACCCCGCGGCGATGTACTTCTCGCGATCGCCGGCCATGGCGTGCGCGGTGAGGGCGATGACCGGGAGGTGGCGGATCGCCGGGTTCGCGCGGATGTGCTGCAGCGTCTCCACCCCGTCCATCCCGGGGAGCGAGATGTCGAGGAGGACGAGGGCCGGGACGTCGCGCTCCAGCCCGTCAAGCGCCTCGATTCCGCTCTCGTACTCGATGCAGTCGTAACGATCCTCGAGCAGGGCGCGGGCGAGCAGGCGGTTATCGGGGTTGTCCTCGACGATCGCGATGCGCATCACCGCGGAGTGCCCTGATGGGGGCGGAAGTGCTCGAGGTCGTGCCAGACGCGCGTAACCTCAAGCGCGAGGAGTTCGACGCGCCGCGACAGCTCGACGTCGTCGAGCGCCGCCGACTCGGATTCCAGTGCGGCGGCGACACCCCGAAGCGCTTCGGCTCCGACTTGCGCCGCACTCCCCTTCATGGCGTGGGCCAGCCGGCCGACCTGCATGCGTTCGCCAGCCGCAACCGCCGACCGCAACTTCCCCACGCGCTCTTCCGACGTGGACCGGAAGAGCGTCAGGACGCGGTCAAGCAGCGCCGAGCCACCGATGCGCCGCACGAGCTCGATCGCCTCGTGCATTGCGGGAGAGGGAACGACGTCGCGGAACTGCTCGGATGCAGAAGCAACCAACGCTGTCGCCATACCGGGAGGACGAAGTGAGCCCACGGAGCCGCGCGAACGCGAGGGATCCTCCATGAGTATCGGCCAGCTTCGCGGTCCCCTTAATGCCGTGCCGCGCGATCTGGTCAGTGCGGCCGCGGAGAGGCGGCGGCGTCACGCCCTCCCTCGCGCGCTGCCAGCGGTGAATCAGGGATCACCGGCAGGGTGAAGGTGAAGCTCGTCCCCACCCCCAGCGTGCTCTCCACAGCGATCGCCCCGCCGTGTGCTTCGACGATTCCGCGCGCGATGGCCAATCCGAGCCCAGTACCGGCGGTGCGTGACTGTCGTCGCGCATGCCAGTAGCGGTCGAAGATGTGGGGCAGGTGCTAGGGGGGGATGCCGCATCCGCTGTCGGCGACGCGGATTCGGACCACAGTGCCGTCGGCCTCTCCATGCAACGAGACCCGCCCGCCCCGCTCGGTGAACTTCACCGCGTTTCCCAGCAGGTTGGCAAGCACCTGCTCGATGCGCATGGCATCGACCTGCACCTCGGGAAGGACGGAGGCAAGGTGGCGCTCGAGCACGACGCCGCGCTCATCCGCTGACTCGCGCACCATGTTGACGGCGACGTCGACAATCGGTGCCAGCGGCTCTTGTCGCGGGTGGATCTTGAGGTGCCCCGACTCGATGGTGGAGACGTCGAGGAGGTCCTGGATCAGCCGCTGCATCAGGTGCGTCGACTCGAGGATGGCGTCGGCGAGTTCGCGGCGGGCCCCCTCCTCCGCTGGGGGACTATCGAGGAGGACGCGCGCGCACATCGAGATGGCGCTGAGCGGATTGCGGAGGTCGTGCGAGACGACGCCGAGGATCTCGTCGCGCGCGGTCGAGGCCTGCTGCGAACTCTGGTAGAGCCAGGCGTTCTCGATGGCGAAGGCAGCGCGATGTGACAGCTCCTCGGCGAGCGCCAGGTCGACCTCGTCGTAGTCGCGTGCCGGGTCGGTCGAGATGAGGGTCAACGTCCCCAGCACGCGATCGCGCGCCACCAGCGGGAGGGACACGAAGGCCTGCACCCCTAACGCGGCCACGTCATCGAGGCGCGGGTCGCCCGCCGCGCCGTCGCCCTCCCACCCCTTGACCAGTCGGCGCCGAACTACGCGGCGTCCGTGCGTCACGACCTCCTGCGCGGGGAACGGCCAGTTGGAAAACTCGGCGCGCGCTCGCTCGAGCGACCGAAGGCGCTTGGTACGCTCCGGATCCTCGTGCACGCTCACCAGCGTGCGCACCTGCGACTTCGAGTCGGCGATGTCGAGGACACAGCAGTCGGCCAGGTACGGAATGGCCAGGTGCACCACGCTACGCAACGTCGAATCGTAGTCCAGCGAGGTGGCCAGCACGCCGCCCGCCCGCGCCAGAAACCGCTGGCTCTCCTCTGCTCGCAACCGCTCACTTATGTCGCGGAGCACGACCGTGAAGAGGCGGGATGCGGGGAGGTCGAGGCGCGAGATAGACGCCTCGGCAGGAAACTCCCGCCCGTCACGTCGCAGACCGAAGATCGCGCGTCGCTCGCCCATGCGCCGCGCCACGTCGTGGCCGTGCGCGAAATCGCCAACGTGCCCCGCATGCGCCTCCCGGAATCGCGACGGGAGGAGTCGCGAAAGGCTGGTCCCTCGCATCTCGGACTCGGTGTAGCCGAAGACGGTCTCAGCGCCGTGGTTGAAGTGGAGGATGCGCTGCTGCTCGTCCACCGTGATGATGGCGTCGGCTGCTATGGCCAGGATCCCCTCGAACTTGGCGCGCGACGCACGGAGTTCACCCTCGACCGCGCGTCGGCGGTGCAACTCGCGGAACAGGAGCCAAGCCCCGGCCAGCGCAATCGTCGCCGAGACGAAGGCCAGGACGAACGCGATCCGGCGCAGCCCGCCGCGTGCCCCTTCGCTCGCCGTCGCCGCCTGGGCCAGGAGGAGCGCCCCCGCCACCGTCAGCACGGCCAGGGCGAGCAGGAGCACGACTCGCGTGGGGGAGAGAATCGTCCGGTTCACTCGGGAGCG
>DAIESF010000118.1 GCA_027346425.1 Gemmatimonadota bacterium
CACCGGGGGGCTGATCGTCTACACCTCGGCCGATTCGGTCTTCCAGGTGGCGGCGCACGAGGCGGTCGTGCCCCCCGACGAATTGTACCGGATCTGTGGCCAGGCGCGCGCTCTGCTGGTGGCGCCGCACAACGTGTCGCGGGTCATCGCCCGCCCGTTCGAGGGTGAGGAGGGGGGGTACCAGCGCACGGCGAACCGCCGCGACTTCTCCCTCGAGCCGGTCGGCGAGACGCTGCTCGACGCCCTGGCGGCGGCCGGGATCCCGAGGCAGGGGGTGGGAAAGGTGGACGACCTGTTCGCGGGGCGCGCGATCTCGTCGCACCACACGGTCGACAACGCCGACGGGATCGCCCGGATCCAGCAGTGGCTTAATGGCGCCGAGAGTGGGTTCCTCTTCGCCAACCTAGTAGATTTTGACCAGCTATTCGGGCACCGAAACGATATCGCGGGGTTCTACGGGGCGCTGCGACAGTTCGATCGTGCCCTTCCGTCGCTACTCTCCGCCTTGCGCGAGGACGACCTGCTCTTCATCACCGCCGATCACGGCAACGATCCCACCACCCCGTCCACCGATCACGCGCGCGAGCGGGTGCCGGTGCTCATCGCTGGCCCCCGGGTCCGCGCGGTGCAGGTGGCAGAGCGTTCGACGTTCGCCGATCTCGGGGCGACGGTGGCGGAGTGGTTCGCCCTGTCGTTCCGCGGGAGCGGGCGTTCGTTCCTGCGTGAGGTGTTGGCGTGAACCCCGCGGTCCGTTCTGCTGACGTTGCGTCGCTCGTAGGGGCAGCCAACGATGCGATGGGGCGTGCCTATGCTCCATACTCGGGCTTCCGGGTCGGGGCGGCGCTGGCGACGAACGACGGACGGATCTTTGTGGGGTGCAACGTGGAGAACTCGTCGTACCCGGCGGGGATCTGCGCGGAGCGCGGCGCGGTGGCCTCAGCCGTTGCCCACGGGGAGCGGAGCTTCGCGATGATCGTCGTCGCCACGGAGGCAGAGCGCCCCACTCCGCCGTGTGGGATCTGCCGGCAGGTGCTGGTGGAGTTCGCGCCGGCGCTGGAGATCGTGAGCGTCACGGCGGGGGGCGCCACCGCGCGCTGGAATCTGCGGGAGCTTCTCCCGGAGCCCTTCACCCCCGACTCGCTGGCACACGCATGAAGCTTGGCCGGGTGATCGGAAGCGTGGTGGCGACCCGCAAGGATCCGTCACTGGAGTCGCTCACGCTGCTTATCGTCGAGAACGTCACCAGCGCGCTCGAGCGCGAGGGGGGGTACGTCGTGGCAGTGGACAGCGTGGGCGCGGGGGTAGGGGAGGTGGTGTTGTACGCGACAGGAAGCTCGGCGCGCCTGACTGCGGTCACCAAGGACCGCCCGGTGGACGCCGTGATCATGGCAATAGTGGACAGCTTCGACATAGATGGACGTGTCACTCGATTGGCGTAAGCGCGCGCGCGGCGTGCTGCTCGGTCTCGCGTTAGGCGCGGGGGTCGCGGCGTGCGGCGAAGACCTGGAGAGCGGGGCGGCCTGCCCGGTGCTCTGTCCCGGGCAGAACCTGGCGGTCTTCGACACCACGTTCGAAGCCGTGAGCTTCGACACCAGTGTCACCGGGATTCCCGGCTTCGGCACCGAGGCCTCGATGTACCTCGCCCATCGCGGCGACACGCTCGACGTGCGCGGGGTGCTCCGGTACGACACACTCCCGTCGACCTTCGTGAAGTCGTCGGCCGATTCGACGATCACGCGCCTCGACAGCGCGTACCTCCTCTTCCAGGTCAACCCGACCGCCACTCGCGTGCGCGGGTCGGTGCGCATCGACCTGTTCGACGTGGATACCACCGAGGCCGACACGGTCAACGCCGTGGTGGCGTCGCTGTTCCGCCCCGACCGCCTGATCGGCGGCACGACGTTCGACTCGGCACAGGTGAAGGACTCCATCAAGGTGTTCCTCGACAACGCCAAGCTCCTCGCGAAGGTCACGGGGAAGCAGCGCCTCCGGATCGGTGTGCGGGCCACGTCGGCGTTGGGGACGGAGGTCGACCTCGGATCGATCGAAGGGGGGCAGACGACCGTCCTGCATTTCGATCCGGCGCCGGAAGACACCGCCATCAAGGCGTTGAGCGTGACCCCGACCTCGGCGACGCCGCCCAACGATGCGGTCCTCTCCGGCGACTTCCTCGACTACACGATCGTGGTCAAGGCGCCGGCTCCGCCCACCGGGAACGTGTTCAGCGTCGGGGGGCTGCCGAACCGACGCGCGTTCCTGCGGTTCGAGGTGCCGTCCCGCATCCTCGATTCGTCGACCGTGCTGCGGGCGTCGCTCATCTTCACCCAGCAACCCAATCGCAGCATCGGGGCCAGGGACACGATGGCCATCGTCCCGGAGTTGTCGCTGGCGGGGGAGGACGTGACCGACCTGACCCGTGCGGCGCTGCTGCTCGGCGGATTCGCCTTCGACACGCTGAAGATTGCGCCTGGCGACAGCGGGACCCGGGTGATGGAAGTGGCAACGGCCGTGCGCCAGTGGGCATCGGCCTCGACGGCCACCATCAAGCAGCAGCGGGCCATCGTCCTGCGCTCGACGCGCGAGGCGACCAGCCCGTTCGAGGTCTACATCTCCTCGCGGGAGGCGCCGGCGGCGCTTCGTCCGCGGCTGCGCGTCAACTACGCGCTGCGTTCCAGCTTCGGGATTCCGTGATGCGCGCACCACATGTCAGGCTCGTCGTTGCTGTCGCCGTCGTGGCCAGTGTGGCCGGCGCTGCGCCCGCCCGAGCCCAGGGGACGCTCAGCACGCAGGGGTTCGGGTATCCGCTCGGCGGGCTCAGCGCCCGCTCGGCGGGAACCGGCGGGGCACTCGCGGAATTCGATCATCTCTCGTCGCGCAATCCGGCGGCGTTGGACGGGTGGGGGCGCTCGGGCTTGTACTTCCAGTACGATCCCGAGCTGCGCAGCATCAGCACCGCCAGCGGCAGCGATCACTCGACCATCGCGCGCTTCGGGACGATCGGCGCGGGCTTCGCCATCGGGAGTCGCTGGACCGTCGGCATCTCGAGCCATTCGTTCCTCGACCGGTCCTGGTCGACCTCGGTGCGTTCGGGGCAGCGACTCGGCGACGATTCCGTCTCGTTCACCGAGCACTTCTCGTCGCAAGGCGGGATCGGCGACAAGCGGCTCGCCATCTCGTATCACCCCAACCGCCTGATCGCGGTGGGCGTCGGACTGCACCTCTATTCGGGTGAGAACCGGCTCAACCTGGTCCGGCAGTTCGACGACAGCGTGCGCTACGGGACGCTCGACCGTGACATCACCCTCTCCTACACGGGGAGTGGAGCATCCGCAGGGCTCGTGTTCACCCCCTTTGCGCGCTTCGCGCTGGCCGGATCGTTTCGGCAGGGGGGGACGATGCGCCTGCGGGTAGTCGACACGATTCGCACCGAGGCGAAGGTCCCGTCTCGCTTCGGCGTGGCCGCACGCCTCGAGCCGCTGACCGGGCTCACGGTGCTGGTCGGCGCCGACCACAACGCGTGGTCCAAGCTCAATGGACTGGGCTCGGCCACCGCCGGGGCACGCGACGCGTGGGAATACTCGGTGGGGACCGAATTCACCGGACAGCGCACGCGCAATGCGCCGTGGACGTATCGCCTCGGCTATCGCACGCGCGACCTCCCGTTTTCCGCCGCCGGGAGCACCGTGACCGAAAAGCTGTTCAGCGGTGGCGTCGCCGTCCCGGTGGCCGGCCCGCGGGCGACCATGGAACTGGCGGTGCAGCGTGCCGCGCGTGATGCCGCGACCGCCGTGACCGAGAAGGCCTGGCTCCTGAGCGTCGGGCTCTCCATCCGCCCATGAGGAGGGATGACGACGCTGGCGCCCGATGCCCCGCTGATCCTCGTCGCCGACGATTCTGAGGCCAACTGCGAGCTGCTCTGCGAGCAGCTCCACTCGTTAGGTTTCCGGACCACCGTCGCCCATGATGGCCCGGCCGCGCTCACGGCCACGCTCGTGCAGCGCCCGCACCTCGTCCTGCTCGATGTGCACATGCCGGCGGGGGACCTCGAAGTGGATGACGGTTCCACAGGGTTCGAGGTCTGCCGCCTCCTCAAGCGCGACCCGCGCACGGCGAGCACCCCCGTCATCTTCATCACCGCGCTCAACGACGACGACGATCGCCTCGAGGCCGTCGAGGCGGGTGGGGACGACTTCCTGGCGAAGCCGCACAATCGCCTCCTGCTCGGCGCGCGCGTCCGGTCGCTGCTGACCCTCAAGGGGGCCACCGACGCGCTCGAGGAATCGTACCGCCGGCTCCGGGAACTCGAGCGCGTGCGCGACGACCTGATGAAGATGATCGTGCACGACCTCAAGACGCCCCTCACGTCCATCCTGGCCACCCTGGAGCTGCTGGGCGACGGCGACCTCGGCCCGCTCTCCGACCTCCAGCGCGGGGCGGTGGTGGATACCCACGGCAAGGCCGAGGAGTTGCTGTCGCTGATCGACGACCTGCTCGAGGTGCGACGCATCGAGGAGACGTCGATCGCGCTCCACATCGAGGAGATGGACGCCGGCGAGTTACTCGAGGAGATGCTCCGCGACTGGGCGTTGCGGTTCCAGCAGGAGCACACGGTGGCGGCGGCCGAGGTGGCGGCCGGGACACCGCGCTTTCGCGGCGATCGCGGGATGCTCAAGCGGGTCATCGGCAACCTGATCCAGAACGCGCTCGTGCATTCGGGGACGCCGATCGAGCTGACGCTGGTGGCCCGCCCCGATCCCAAGGGGATTCGCTTCACGGTCATCGACACCGGGCCGGGGATCCCGCCCGAGTACCACGACGTCATCTTCCAGAAGTTCGAGCAGGTGCGCCTGGCGAACGTTCCGCGTGTCAGGACGTCGGGGCTCGGGCTCACCTTCTGCCGACTCGTCGTCGAGGCGCACGGCGGGCGCATCTGGGTGCAGAGCAGCGAGGGGAAGGGGAGCGCCTTTCACTTCATCCTGCCGTTGGCCCCGATCGCATCGGAGTCGGCGGCGCCAGCGGGACGATGAAGGTCTACCTGCGCACGTTCGGATGCCGCGCGAACCAGTATGACTCGGAATCGGTGCGAGCCATGATCGAGCGCGCCGGTGGCGAGCTCGTGGAGGCGGCACGCGAAGCCGACGTCGCGATCTTCAATTCGTGCTCGGTGACGGCCGAGGCGGAGGTGGAGCTCCGCAAGGGAATCCGGCGCGCCGCGCGCGAACGCCCCGCATTGCGGACGCTCGTGATGGGATGCGCCTCGGCGCGCGACGACGGCACGCTGCGCGCCCTCCCCACCGTGGAGCAGCTGGTGGCCGGCGCCGACCTCGCGGCGATCGCCGGCGCCCTCGAGCTCCCACCGGAATCGTTAGGCGTGGCCTCCCAGCAGCACGGGACACGGGCGCTCCTCCGCATCCAGGACGGGTGCGACGAACACTGCACGTTCTGCGCGACGACACTGGCCCGCGGCGCCAACCGCTCGCGCCCGGCCGATGACATCGTCGACGAGGCGCAACAGCTTGCCGCGCGCCATCGGGAGATCGTCATCACCGGGATTCACATCGGCACGTACGGGGCCGACCTCGGGAGCA
>DAIESF010000120.1 GCA_027346425.1 Gemmatimonadota bacterium
CGCAGCTGCTGTACCTGCTCCCGTCGGGGTCGATCGGGAGCACCCGGGTCGCGGCGAAGGGCTCGCCGCGCTAACGGCGGGTTGCGCGAAAGGCACGCCGCGCTAACGGCGGGCTGCGGGACGGGCGCACGACGCTGAGGACGGGCGGCGCGTCAGGCGCCGCCCGAATGACCTACCACCGCAGGGTGACCCCCACCGGCTTGCGGCGGCGCAGCAGCTGCAACCGCAGCGCGCGGCTCTCCGACTGCTCGACCGCCTGGAGGAAGGTGAGGGGCGAGGTGAGGGTGCGGCCGTCGACCGAGACGATGACGTCGCCCGTGCGGAGCCCCGACTGCTCCGCCGGCGAGCCGCGGCCGGCACCGACGACGAGGAGTCCGCGCTCCACGCCTAACGCGTCGGCGAGTTCGGGGCCGACGGCAACGAACTGCGCGCCGGCGAAGACGACCGTCGAGGCGTTCCCCTGTGGCGGGAGCGGTGCCAGCGGGGGGAGGGGGGTGGCCGCGGGGGCGGGAGGCGCCGGGGGCACAGGGGGGGTGGCGCGGACCGCCGTCGGCCCCGGGGGGCGCTTGACGAAGACGCGCGTCGCCCCCGGGGCGATCGCCGGCGCGTCGTCGTCGTCCGACGTGACGGTAACCGTCAGCTGCATCGGGGCGAGCGCGGCGCTGATGCGCTCGTCCACCCAGGGACAGGGGGTGGTGAAGTCGTCGGGGCGCGGTTCGACCGTGACTGTGAGGAACTTGGTCTCCACGCCACGGCGCACCTTGAAGGGGATCCGCGTCCCGGGGCGCAGGAGCGGGGAGAAGTCGATCTCGGCATCGCGCAGGTCCTTCCCCGACATGGCGAGGATGCGATCGCCGCCACGGATCCCCGCCTTGTCGGCGGGGGAGCCGGGTTCGACCGACTCGATGCTCGGATAGTCGACGAAGCGCATGATCAATCGCCCGTCATCCTCGCGGGTGGCGCTGGCCGACCCCGAGTAGGCGATGCCGACCCATCCCTGGGGCTGTCCGCCGGGCGAGCACATCTCGTACAGCCGCCGCTGGATCCCGGCCATGTCGGACTCGAGCGAGGCCAGGCGCGTGCGCACCAGGCGCATCGAGGTCTCGACCGGCGGACGCTGCGCCTCGCTCACCGAGCCGTTGCGGAGCACCAGCTGCATGGCCTGCAGGTTGGAGGCGAGGGAGACGCTGAGGCGCCGCTTCGTCAGCAGTTCCTGCACGAGGCGCTCGATCTGGAGCTCGAACGACGACTCGCCCCCCTGGGCCACCACGGCGCGCCCCTGCGCCACCGCCGGGAGCGGGATCGCCGCCAGCAGCAACGCGACGGCGCCCGATCCCAGCGCGCGCCAGCGGCCAGCGGCAGAGCGCATGTGCGCGGAGCGCATGTGCGCGGAGCGCATGTGAACGGGGCGCATGTGAACGGGGCGCATCAGAACCTCCCCAGCTTGCTGCCGACGGGGAGCGCAGTCCCCAGGCGACGCAGCGTCTGCTCGCGGGCGCTGAGCGTGGCAAGGTAGTACTGGTTGATGTACGGATCGGCCGGGGCGTCGCGCATGGCCTGCTGCATCGTCTCCGCCGTGCGGTCGAGTGCGGCGAGGCGCGTCCGATACTGCTCGGGGGCCAGCGCCGACGAGCTCGTGTCGTTCGACGCGAGCCAGTTGGCGGCGAGCGAATACTGCCGCTGGGCCAGCGCGAGCGCGGTGAGCGCATCTTGCGGCGAGGAGAAGCCCTGCCCCGCATTCGCGGCAAACTCTCCAGGCGCCGGCGCCCCGGGCATGGCCGGGTTGGCGCGGAAGGCCACCGCGTCCGCCACCTGCATCCCGGCGCTCATGCGCCCCAGGATGGCGCCGCCCCCCACGAGGACCGCGACCGCGGCGGCCCGGCGCATGATGTCGATCGCCACCAGGTGGCGCGCGCGGCGCGGCGCCGCCGCCGGGGCCACCAGCCCCGCCTCGCGCAACCGGGTACCTAACGAGTCCCAGCTGGTGAGCGGCGGGGCGATCCGGCGGCGCTCGCCGGCGGCCATCACCACCAGCCGCCGGTACGCCTCCAACTCCCGCGTGCAGCTCACGCACCCCAGCAGGTGCTCGCGCTCGGCGGGGGTGGCGACACCCTCCACCAGCTCGGCGAGTCGTTCAATAGGCAGGTGCAGCATGTTCCCGGTCCGTCTCTGATCTGAATCCATCGATGACGGGCGCCAGCAGCTTCCGCAGCCGGGCCCGCGCCTTGAATAGTTGGGATTTCGAGCCGCCCGGCGTGATGCCCAGCTCGGCGGCGATCTCCTCGTGCGTATATCCCTCCACGTCGTGCATCACGAACACCGTGCGCGCCCCCGGAGACAAACGGGCGGTTGCATCCTCGATCGACGCCGCCAGTAGCGCGCGCTCACTCCCGTGCTCCACCGACGCCGTCTCCTCCTCGATGTCGGTCTCGATCCTGGCCAGTCGACGCGTGCGCCGCAACGCGTTCAGCGTCCGGTTCACCGCAATCCGGTGCGCCCACGTCCCGAATTGCGCATCGCCCCGGTACGTGGGAAGGGCGCGGAAGATTTGGATCCACACTTCCTGCGCGATGTCCACGGCATCGTCCGGGTTTCCCACCAGGCGACGGACGACCGCGTCGATGTGCGGAGCATGCTGCGACCACAACTGTCGCATTGCCCGCTCATCCCCGTCGACTGCGCGCTGAATGAGTGTTGAATCGGTAGCCATGGCGTTCTGTTCTCTTCGTCACCCCCTGCCCCCCCCGGGTTTACCGTTCATCCCAGAAGGCCGTCCTCCGCACTGGGCGCACTCTGCGCGTTCTCGTCCAGACCGCAGGACGGCCGAAACACCCGTGAAAAGAGAACGTACATTAGGTAGAATATCCGATCTCTCTACCTTGCAACAACCTACGCGTTTTTGTATCGTCGTGAGGGACCACGCAGCCGTTGTGGTGTGGCCTTTGCGGTCCGATACTCTACCGCCGGGACGCTCGTCGCTACGATAGCCACCTCGTCAGGAGCAGTTCATTGGTCGCACATCTGGCCCTCGCGCTCGCTGCACTCACCGCCACAGCGGACAAGCTCCCGCTGCGGGCGCCGAGTTCGGTGGGGATGTCCGCGGAACGCCTCGCGACCATCGAACGCGTTGTGCGGCGCGGGATCACCGCCGGTGGGTACCCCGGTGCCTCCGTCGTGATCGGGCGCCGCGGCGCCGCCGTCATGGAGAAGGGCTTCGGCAAGCTGGGGTGGACCACCACCTCGCCCAGCGTCAACGCCGAAAAGACGATCTACGACCTCGCCTCGCTCACCAAGGTGGTCGGGACGACGACGGCCGCGATGATCCTCTACGACGAAGGGCGCCTCGACCTCGACGCCCCCGTGTCGTATTACCTCCCCGAGTTCGGTGGCGGTAACCGTGACCTGGTCACCGTCCGCCAGCTCCTCACGCACCGGTCCGGGCTCCCCGCCGGTCGCGAACTCTGGCGCATCGCCTCGTCGCCGGCCCAAGCCAAGCAGATCGTCCTCACCACCCCGTTGGTCTGTCAGCCTGGGGCCTGCTACATCTACAGCGACCTCGGCGCCGACATCCTGGGGTGGGTCGTGGAATCCATCGCCGGACTCCGGCTCGACACCTTCCTGAGCGAGCGCGTCTTCAAGCCGCTCGGAATGAACGACACCTTCTTCAACCCCCCCGACTCGGTCAAGAGCCGCGTCGCCCCGACCGAAGTCACCCCGCCACGCGGCTATCCCGTCAAGGGCGAGGTGCATGACGAGAACGCCTT
>DAIESF010000122.1 GCA_027346425.1 Gemmatimonadota bacterium
GCTCCACGAAGACGGCGCCGCCCTGGTCACCCACTTCCCTCCCGAGACCGACGTCGCGTCGGTCATCCGCCAGGTACACGCAGCGGTCCCAGACGCCACCTGCGAAACGTCGCCGACAGAGGCGATCGACTGGTCGGTGCACTGGGGGGACAAGCTGCACGCACACACCCTCGGCCGGCTCACCATCGCCCCGACCTGGCTCGCCGACCAGTACGACCCGGCCACGACGGTCGTGATCGACCCCGGGATGGCCTTCGGGACCGGCGACCACCCCACCACGCGCGGCGTCGTGCGGTTGATGCAGGACGTGGTCCACCCGGGGCTCGTAGTCGCCGACCTCGGCGCCGGGAGCGCGGTCCTCTCCATCGCCGCCGCCAAGCTGGGGGCGTCGCGTGTCTTCGCGATCGAATACGATGGCGAGGCGATCGCCAACGCCGAGGAGAATGTGCGGCGCAATGGGGTCGAGGCGATCGTGCACGTCTTCGAGGGCGACGCAACGGTCCTCCTGCCGCTGGTGGCGCCAGTCGACGCCATCGTGGCGAACATCATTTCGTCGGTCCTGGTCGAACTCCTCCCCTCGATGCACGCCGCGCTGCGCCCCAGGGGGCGCGCCGTGCTGGCGGGAATCCTGCTGGAGGAGCGCGACGCGATGCTGGAGGCGCTCGGCGCCGACGGCTGGCGGGTGGAACGAGAAGACGTGGAGGACGTGTGGTGGAGCATCACGATCGCGAAGGCGTAGCGACCTTTTTCGTCCCCGACGAACCGTTTGCCGCGGGAATCTCCGCATCGTTAGGGGAGGGCGTGCTCCACCACGTGAAGGTGCGCCGCCTCGGCATCGGTTCGCCGGTCGCGCTCCTCGATGGCCAGGGGCATCGCGCCGAAGGGACGCTGGTGCGCCTGTCCAAGACATCGGCCACCGTCGAGGTGGAGCGCGTGATCACCCTGCCCCAGCTCCCGCCGGTGCACCTCCTCGTCCCGATCGCCGATCGCGATCGCATGTTGTGGCTCGCCGAGAAGGTCGCCGAGCTTGGCGCCACGAGCTGGCGCCCGGTGTTGTATCGTCGGTCGCGCAGCGTGAAGCCGCGTGGTGAGGGGCCGACGTTCACCGGCAAGCTCCGGGCACGCATGGCGTCGGCGCTGGAGCAGAGCGGGGGCGCGTGGCTCCCCGCGATGTATCCCGAGGCGTCGCTCACCCGTGCCGTCAGCGCGCTCCCCGACGGTGTGCGCCTGGTTCTCGACGCCGGAGGCGGCCCCATCATGACGCAGCCCCTCGCCCCGCCGGTGACGATCGCCATTGGGCCGGAAGGGGGGCTCGAGTCGGATGAGCTGGACGAGTTCGAGCGCGCGGGATTCACCCGCGTCGCACTGGGTGGGCACACGCTGCGCTTCGAGACGGCCGCCATTGCGGGGTTGGCGATCGCCCGTGGCGCAGTGGCAACCGTGGAGAGCGCACGTGGCGACTGATTGCCTGTTCTGCCGAATCGCGAGCGCGGAGATTCCTGCCGAGCGCCTCGCCGAGAACGCCCATTGCATCGCCTTCCGCGACATCAATCCGCAGGCCCCCACGCACTTCCTGGTCATTCCGCGCGAGCACGTCGCCTCGCTCAACCAGGTGGACTCGGCGCAGCTAGCCGGCGAGCTCCTCCTGATGGCGGCGGCCGTCGCCAAGGCGGAGGGGATGGCGGAGTCGGGGTATCGCGTCGTCCTGAACACCAACGCCGACGGCGGGCAAACAGTGTATCATCTTCATGCGCACGTTCTGGGCGGTCGTGCCATGCACTGGCCGCCGGGATGAGGGCGGTCGGCTGACGGCGGCGGATTCGCGCGGCCGACGTCCCGCGAACGATCGCTCGAGCGTCGTCTGGGGTGAGGGACGCCCGGGCCCGCACCTTCCTCTCGCTGTCGACCCCATGTCATCGCTCGTTGCACGCATCCAATCGGAACTCAATGCCTCGCGCAAGGCGCAGGACAAGCCGACCCTCCTCCTGCTGGGCACCCTGCTCTCCGAGATACGCAATCGCGAGATCGAGCTCAGGCGCGAGCTGACGGACGACGACGCCATCGAGGTGGTGCGGCGGGGGATCAAGAAGCGCCGGGAGTCGATCGAGATGTACACGACCGGCGGGCGCGGCGATCTCGCGGACAAGGAAGCGGCGGAAGTGGTGATGCTCGAGCGCTATCTTCCGGCCAGGGTCGATCCCGAGGAGATTCGCGTGGCGGTCCGGGCCGCGATCGAGGCGGGAGCTGCCAATGTCGGCGCCGTCATGGGGCGGGTGATGCCCGCGTTCAAGGGGCGCGCCGAGGGGGGCGAGATCAGCGCCATCGCCCGCGAGGAACTCGCGGCTCGCCGTTGACCGCCGCCCCGGTCGACCGTCCAGCACACCCCGCGGTTCGTCTCGTACGACACCGCGCGTCCCGTCGGGAGTCCTGTTGCCCATGAACGCGCACGCCCTGTCCGTCCTGCAGTTCGACAAGGTCCTCGACGTCGTGGCCGGGTACGCCTCGTCCTCGTTAGGCGGGGCGCGCGTGCGCGCGCTGGAGCCGGGGAACTCGCTGGATGCGGCCGAGCGAGAGCTGGGGCGGGTGGCGGCGATGCGATCGCTGGTCACCAGCGACGAAGGGTGGTCGGCGGCCCCGATCCCCGATGTGGATCGAGGCCTCGCCCGCCTGCGCATCGAGGGGACGCGACTCGACGGGCGCGAGCTTCGGCAGGTGGCGGTCCTCCTGCGCTCGTCGCGGCTCACGGCCGACGCGCTGCGGAGCCCGCGACAGTCGGCGATCGCGCTCTCGGTGCTGGCGCCGCTTCGCGAGCGCCTGCATGCCAACCGCAAGGTCGAGGAGGAGATCGAGCGGGCGATCGACGACGACGGCTCGGTGCGCGATGACGCGTCGCCGGCACTGCGCAAGATCCGTCGGGAGCTGCGTGGTGCGCAGGGTGAGCTGGTGGGACTGCTCGAGCGGATCATGGGACGCCTCGAACCGCACCTGCAGGTCCCCGACGGGTCGGTAACGGTGCGCAACGGGCGTTTCGTCATCCCGGTGCGGCGCGAGGGACGCGGGGCGGTGGGGGGGATCGTGCACGATGCCTCGGGGACGGGGGCGACGCTGTTCGTGGAACCGCCGGCGGCCATCGAGGCCTGCAACCGCATTCGCGAGTTGGAGTCCGAGGAGGTGCGCGAGATCGACCGGATCCTTCTCGCGCTCACGGACGGGGTTCGCCCCGACCAGCCGGTGCTGCGCGACGCACTGGAGGCGCTCGTCGTCCTCGACACCGTGTATGCCCGCGCGCGGTATGCCGTCGCCGCGGGGTGTGGGCAGGTACGCCTGCGGGAGGCGGGAAGCGGATTCCGCATCATCGACGGGCGCCACCCGCTGCTGCTCGCCCAGGGGGTGGCGGTCGTCCCGTTCTCGCTGGCGATGGAGCCGTCGGAGAAGACGCTCCTGATCTCGGGGCCGAACACGGGGGGGAAGACGGTCCTTCTCAAGGCGCTTGGCTTGATGTCGCTCCTGCTGCAGTCGGGGATCCCGGCTCCCGTGGCTGACGAGAGCGAGGTGGCGGTGCACGACGACGTCTTCGCCGACATCGGCGACGAGCAATCGATCGAGGCGTCGCTCTCGACGTTCAGCGCCCACGTCAAGAACCTCGGCGAGATCCTGCGCCTGGCGACAGGGCACTCGCTGGTCCTGGTTGACGAGCTGGGGTCGGGGACGGACCCGCTGGAGGGGGCGGCGTTAGGCGGGGCGATCCTCGAGGAGCTGACGGGACGCGGGGCGATGACGGTCGCCACCACGCACCTCGGGGCGCTCAAGGAGCTGGCCACCGAGGTGCCGGGGGTGGTGAACGCGTCGCTGCAGTTCGACGCCGTCGCCCTGGCCCCGACGTACCACCTCATCAAGGGGATCCCGGGGCGCTCGTACGGGCTTAGTATTGCGCGACGCCTCGCGCTCCCCGACGCGGTGCTGCAGCGCGCCGAGGAACGCATCCCGACCGTGGAGCGCGACGTGAACGCGCTGCTCCAGTCGCTCGAGGCGCGCGACAAGGCGCTGGCCGACCGGGAGCGCGACGTGACCGCGTCGCAGGCGAGCCTGCAGGAGCGCGCGCATCGCATGGCGGAGCGCGAGAAGGCCGTGCGCGAGCGTGAGCGCGCAGCCGAGCGCGAGTCGCGCAGGGAGGCGCGCAAGTACCTCCTCGAGGCGCGCAGCACGATCGAGAAGACGATCAAGGAGCTCAAGCGCACGAAGGACGAGGCCTTCGAGGAGGTGGCGCGCGGCGCGCGCCAGAAGGTGGAGCAGCTCGCCACGCGACAGGGCGAGCGCATCGAGCAGTTGGAGCGCGAGGGCGCCAACCAGCAACGGCGCGTCCTGCGCCGGCGTGACGAGGCCCCCCTCGCCGCGGGCGACTTCGTGCAGGTGCTCCCCCTCGACGGCAAGGTGGCGCGGGTGATGGAGGTGCGACCGGACGACGTGCTGGTCGCGTTAGGCTCGATCAAGCTGGCCTACCCGCGCGACCAGGTGCAACTCGCGGCCGCCGAGCAGCGCCCGATGACGACGGCGGTCGCCTTCACCGGCGACCTCCCCGAGGAGCGGGTACCCACCGAGATCGACCTGCGCGGGCAGCGGATGTTCGACATCGACGACACGCTGCTCACCGCGCTCGACGCTGCGATTCGCGCCGACCTGCGCTCGGTCCGCATCATTCACGGCAAGGGGACGGGGGCGCTGCGCGATCGCGTGGCCGAGATGCTCCGCAAGGACACGCGGGTGAAGAGCTTTCGCCTGGGGCTGTGGAACGAGGGAGGGTCGGGCGTGACGATCGCCGAGCTGTGATTCCCGACGACGAGGTCGAGCGCGTCCGCGAGGCGGCGGACATCGTCGCCATCATCGGCGAATACGTCCCGCTCAAGGGGCGGGGGGGGAACTATCGCGGCCCGTGCCCCTTCCACCAAGGGGTGAATCGCAACTTCTCGGTCTCCACCACCAAGGGGAAGTTCTACCATTGCTTCGTCTGCAAGGAGTCGGGCGACGTCTTCACCTTCCTGCAGAAGCGGCTGGGCGTGGACTGGCCGACGGCGGTGCGGATGGTGGCCGAGAAGAGCGGGATCGAGCTGCACGAGACGGCGTCGCGGCGCGAGGGGCCCGATCCGCGTGAGCCGCTGTGGGAGGCAAACGCGGCGGCGCAGCAGTACTTCCAGCGGATTCTCTGGGAGGACGACCTCGGGGCGCCGGCGCGCGAGTACCTCGCGTCGCGGGAGATCACGCGCGCAGTCGCCGATCGCTTCGGGCTTGGCTTCGCGCCGCGCGAGATCGGCCTCATGCGCGCCGCCCTGGCGTCGATCGGCATCGACGACGCGTACATGCTCGAGGCGGGGCTCCTGGTCAAGCGCGACGAGACCGAGGAGCCGCGTCCGCGCTTCCGCG
>DAIESF010000131.1 GCA_027346425.1 Gemmatimonadota bacterium
ATCCAGTGAAAAATATTAACGGGCGTGTCCCGGACAGAGAGAATACAAATATCAACAATCCGATTCAGTACTGGATTTTTTATGATGCAAGTTCGCCAGGCGGTTTCGAAATTGAAGACGAATTGTATAAGATCATGCGCCCTTCGGCCTCGGGGTCGAGGGTGCGGAGCGGCGAGGTGTCGGCGACGGCATTGAGGTGTGCGGGGAGGAGGTCGGGGATCGCCGCGTCGATCCCTCCCAGGTGGACGAGATGGCTCCCGATGCCTACGCCGAACTCGTCGAGGAGGCGCCGGCAGATCGCCCCGGCGGCGACGCGGGCGGTCGTCTCGCGCGCCGAGGCGCGCTCGAGGATGTCACGGGCGTCGTCGCGGTCGTACTTGAGGATCCCCGCCAGGTCGGCGTGGCCGGGGCGCGGGCGGGTCACCACGCGCTTGCGCGGCCCTGTCGCATCCTCGGGGCGCGGCGCGGGGTCCATGATCTCCACCCAGTTCTTCCAGTCGCGGTTGCGGATCATCATCGCGACCGGGGCGCCTATCGTTTCACCGGCGCGGACGCCGGAGAGGAACTCGATCTCGTCGCGCTCGATCTGCATGCGCCGCCCGCGCCCGTAGCCCTGCTGGCGACGGGCGAGTTCGGCGTTCACCTGCTCGGCGGCGAGGGGGATCCCGGCCGGCAGTCCTTCGAGGATGGAAACGAGCGCCGGTCCGTGTGACTCGCCCGCAGTGGTGAAACGCAGCATGGAACTCCCTGGAAACGACACGAGCCCGGCCTGAGGAGGCCGGGCTCGCGTTCGGACGGGGGGCGACCCGGAGGGCGCCTATCCCATCGTCATCGTGGCACGTTGTCGATATCTCCTGTACGAACATCTATGACGACGATCCCATCTTTGGTCAAGCCGAAGAGCTTCACGGCGAGCGACGGATCGGAGGCGCGCTCCGCCGGGGTCGGGACCGCCGCGCGGAGAGGGCCATAGAGGTTCTCGCGGATCGGGATGCGTCCGCGCAGGCGGTAACTGTACGTATCGACGATCTGGATCGACTTGTCGCCGGAAGCCACGAAGGCCACGCGGGCGGTGCTGTCGGCCGTGTTCTCGTCGATGTTGTTCGGGTGGAAGGCGATCCCCGCCCCTGACTGGAAGGTGGCGAACTTCCCCTGGAGGCGCAGCGACGAGTCGGCGAAGAAGGTTTCCTCGCCATGCACGCCGATGTTCGCGCTGTTCGCGTTGATGTCGAGGCCGAACACCTTGTCCGACGCGTTGTTGGTGAGGTCGACGACTTCTATCGGCGCGGAGTACTGCGCGCCGTTGGCGGGAGTCCCGCTCGGGTCGTAGACCATGAGGACGCGACCGGCACGATCGGGGGTGTGTCCCTCGCCGAAGGCGACGCGCCGGCGGTCACCACCCACCGCCACGAAGTTCGTGTCGGGGAGGGCGAGCGAGGCGACGGCCAGGTCTTTCACCGCCTCCACGTTGCCGTTGATCGGACTCGACGTGAGGGCGGCCACCGCGGCTTCGACCGTACCGGCGTTGACGCACACGGCGGTGTTCGGTGACTGGCCAGGGGTGTGCTCGCAGATCACGATCTTGTCGGGGACACCGTTCTGCCCCTCGATCACGTCGACGAAGTCGGCGTTGAAGATGACGTAGTGATTCTTGAGGAAGGCACCATACTGCCAGATCTGGCGCGGTTCGGCACGCGTATCGAGGAAGTTATCGATGCGGCGCAGCGTCCCGGGGGTGGCCGTGTTGGTGGGGCGCGTGGAGTAGTACAGCGCTCCCGACGCCGACTGGGCGATGTACTGCGGGCGGTCGGAGTAGTCGATCGGGGGCGGCACCTTGAACTTGAAGCCGCCGCTCGTCTCGTCCTTGGAGTAGGAGACGTCGTAGACGTACTCGTTGGCCGTCTTGACGCGTCCCGTCTCCCGTTGCTCGACGAGCGAGACCATGGAGACGTTCGTTCCCGCCGAGTTGGCGACCAGCAGGAGCGAGTTGGAGTTGTCGATGATCATTCCCCACGGCTGGGCGCCGACGGCGATGGCCGGGAGCTGCTGCAGGGTGGTGGAGTAGCTGAACGCCTCGACCTCGTTCTTGTTGAGGTTGGAGACGAAGACGCGGGTGCGCGCGGTGTCGACGGTGATGTCGCCGCCGAGGCTCCCTTCGGGGAGGGCGTAGGTGAGGCCGTAGGCGTACACGGTGGCGTCGCGCTTGGCCAGGGTGTCGCTGTTGACGGGGACGCTGGCCCCGGTGCTGACGGCGTAGCCGGTGCGTCCGGCGACGTCGGTGGCGTAGGCGGTGACGAAGAGTGCCTGGCCACGGAGGGTGACCGGGGCACGCCACGCCTTGCGGCGCGTGACCTGCTGGGCCGGTGTGGCCAGCGTGTCGGCCGAGCGATAGACGACCGTGCCGCTGGCATCCTTGGCGATGAAGCCGATGATGCGCACCAGCCCGTCGCTGTCGCGCGCCGAGATGTCGATGGAGTCCGGCGCCTCGAGCCGCGCCGCCACCGTCTGGTAGACGAGCGGGGGGAGGAGGTCCGGGCCGGCAGCCGCAACACGCACGACGATCGGCGTTCCACCGCCGCGCAGGCCGTCACGGTTCTCGGCGAACGGGGTGATGGTGATCGAAGCGCCGGCGGCGATGCCGTTCGGCACCTGGAACGAGTAGCTCACCGTGTCGCCCTTGGGATAGGGGACCGGGAAGAGCGTCGAGTCGGTCTTGGAGAAGCCGGGGGTGGTGGCGCGGTAGCCCACCTTGGTGATGCCGGTGGAGTCGGCGATCCCGACATCGAACGTGTAGGTCCCGCCGACGATCACGTTCGGTTGCGGCTGCACGATGACCAGCCGCGGGACGTTGGGGTCGAAGGCGACGGCGTGCGCCTCGCTGGAGGCGGAGTTGCCGGCGCCGTCGGCCACCGACGAGCGGACGGTGATGGTCTGGCCGGGGCGGACCCCGGCGAGGGCGATGGTGAGCGTCCGGCTGTACGAGCTGGAGGCGCTCGAGAAGGCAGTCGAGTCGCGCCCCACGAGGGCCGTGTCCGCGAAGACGCGGGTCACGACCCACTGGAGGGCGGCGTTGTCCTTCGCACTGACCGCGACCTGGAGTGGGACGCGCAGTGACACCGAGTCGGTGCCCTCGCTCCCCACTTTGCTCGCGATGGCCACGGTGAGCTCGGGGAGGATCTTGTCACTGGACGTCGACGCGATCTCCGTGCTCCCGCAGCCCGCGGCCAGGGTGGCCGCGAGCAGCGCCGGGGCGACGCGACGAATCATGGTCTTCATCGGTTAGGCTCCGGGTGAGTTACTTGCTGCTCCCATCGGGCGGGCGGACTGCGTCGCCCTCGTCGATGATGTGCGGCGTGATGAGGATGAGCAGGTCCTTCTTCTCCTCGCGGGTGTCGGTCTGCGAGAAGAGGCGGCCGATCAGCGGGAGCTCCGAGAGGATCGGGATCCCGGAGCGATTTTTGGTGACCTGCGTTTGGGTGAGGCCGCCGATGACCGCCGTCTCGCCGTTGTTCACGAGGAGCTGCGTCCTGGCGTTTCGCTTGTCGATGATGAAGCCCAGGTCGCCGCCGACGATGCGGAGCTCCGACTGCTCGGCCTCCATCGTCATGCGGATCTGACGATTGTTGGTGATGTGCGGCGTGACGGTCAGGATGATACCGGTCTCGCGGAACTGCACGTTGGCGCGGACCGGGGCACCGATCTGGGACACGCTTCCGGCGTCGATCACGCGGACCGGGGTTTCCTGGCCCACGAGGATGCGCGCCTGACGGTTGTCGAGCGTGACGATGCTCGGCTCGGCCTGGATGTCGGAGAGCTGCGTCTCGCGGAGCGCGTCGAGGAACGACGTGAGCGAGTACTTGCCTAACGCGGTGGAGAAGATGAGGTTGAGCGCCGAGCCCTGCTTGTACTTGCGCTGGGCGTTGGAGACGCCGGCGAGGGCGTCTCCGCCCAGTTCGACCTTGGAGTCGAACGTCCCCGGGGCGGACTGCCCCTCGGGAATGCGCGGTAGGAGGGTGTTGAAGAACGTCCCGCTCGAGCCCAGGTCGTAGGAGAGGCCGAGCTGTTCGATCTGAGTGCGCGAGACCGAGATTATCTTGGCCTTGAGCGCGACCTGCGGGGTGCGGACGTCGAGTCCCTTCACGTACTGCAGGAGGTCGGGGAGCTTGGAAGTGACCTCGGTGATGATGAGCGAGTTGGTGCCGCTGTCGGCGGCGATCGAGCCGCGGACGATGCAGCTGGTCTGCTGCCCGCCGCCACCATTGGCCGACGCTGGCGGCGCCGAGGCGCCGAGCGGGCACTCCTTGTGGAGGAGCCCCTGAACCGTGGGGAGGAGCGAGGCGGCCGCGACGTAGTTGATGTTCACCATCTGCGTGGTGACCGGCTCGCTCGACTGCTTCTCGAGGATGTTCTTGTAGCTGTCGACCGTGATGATGCCCGAGGCCTCCTCGCTGGCAGCGAGTCCCTGGGCGTCGAGGATCGCCTTGAGGGCGACATCCCACGGCTGGTCCTTGATCTCGGCGGTGATCGTTCCGGCGACGTCCTTGCCGACGACGATGGTACGCCCGGAGAAGGTGGCGAAGCCGGCCAGGACGTCGCGGATGTCGGCGTCCGACCAGGTGACGGTTATGCGCGGCTGCTGCGACTGCTGGCTGGCCAGCGGCTCGCGCTCCTCGGTGGTGTCGTTGTCCAGGGCGGTGTGACGCGCCGGCGCCATGGCGCGGGCGATGACCGAGTCCACCGAGGCGGTGGAGTCCTGGGCTGGCGGCACGGGTTCCGGCTGCGGCGCGGCGACCGTGCCGGCGGAGACTTCCGTCGTCACGGGGCTGGCCACGGCCTCGGCGAGCATTGCACCTGACGAATGCCAGGCGGCGAACGAGGCGTTCCCCTTGACGGCGATGCGAACCTCGCTGTTGCCGCGGGTCACCGTGTAGGCGCGCGGCCCATCGACATCGAGCACGATGCGCACCACATCGCTGCGGTACTGCGACGTGCGGATGTTCGTGATACCACCGCGCGCGGCGCGGTCGTAGGCGTTGCCGATCGCACCGAGGCGGGCGCCGCTGAGGTCAACGACGATCCGGTACGGCGAGGGGACGGTGAAGTCCTGTGCCTCGACCTGTCCCGAGACCGTGATCACCACTTCGGCCTGTCCCTGGCCGGGGACCAGCGAGAGCGCCGTGACCGCGCTCGCGGCGTCGGTCGGCGCATGCCCGACCGGCGTATCGATATGCGCGGCGCGCGCAGGCGACGCGCTGACGAACAGCGCGACGGCCGGCAGGGCGGCCAGCGTCCAGACTCGCCTCATTGCTTCCTCTCTTTGTTGGAATCCAGGAGCGGCAGCGTTTCCTGCCGGCTGTAGCCGAACTCTTCGATCGTGAACACCACCGAACGCGGCGTGATTGACGACACGCGCATCCGACCTAACGACTGCCCGACCCGCACACGATACTGGTCCTTCGTGTTGAGATCGCGCAGGACTGCCACCGATCCGCGTCCCCGGGCATCGAACGTGATGCCCGCCACGCGAAGGTCGGAGACCAGCGGGCGCAGCTCACCCGTGGTCATGAGCGAGACGAAGGGGTCGCGACGCCCGCTGGGCTCGTAGCCGAACGTCTCACGCTCGAAGGTGGCGATGCCCCGCTTGTCCGATGAGGCGTTGGAGACCGCCGCCGAGCCGGCAGCGCTGTCGGTCGCGGTTGCGCGACCGGACGCTCGTGAGGCCGGACGGGGGGCGCGCGCCGACTGGTTCCCCTCGGAGGGGTCGGCCGGAAGCGTGCTGTTCGCCTGCACCGCGGCGTTGGTCGCGGCGACCGCGCGGGCCGCCGCCTGCTTCGGCTTCATGATGTTGGGGACCGACTGGGCCGCCGCCGGAGCGGCCGCCAGCAGCAGTCCCATCGCGAGGATTGCGCGCGTCATGACTTTCCTCCCTTGGCAGGGGCCGACGTCCGGGCCACGTAGGTCTGGATTTCGAACTTCGTGTCGAGCGCCGACGCCCCGGCGGGGCGGGCCTTCCCGAGCACGTTCGGATTCACCGCCGGCGCCAGCGCCAGGTTGACCGGCGCGATGATGCGGGTGAGCGAACCGACGTTGGTGAGGAACTCGGCCACGGCGTGGTAGCCGCCGGTGACCGCGATCTTGTAGCGGTAGGTGTCGAACTCGTTGCCTTCGACCACCGGCGCCGGTTCGACGGCGGAGATGTCGAGGCCCACGCGACGGGCGGCAGTCGAGACCTGCTCCAGCAGCGCTGGCACCTCATTCCCGGTGGGGACGAGCTGGCGCATGACCTCGAGGTCGCGCGCATTGCGCTCGGCCTCGGCCTTGATCGCCTCGACGTTGCCCTGGGCCAGCTCGGCCCGCGCGCGCTGGTTGCGCGACTCGAGCGTATCGACGCGCTCGGTGAGGGCCACGATCTCCGCGCCCTTGGGCGAGTAGACGTAGTTCCAGTAGAGACCGCCAAGGGCAAAGGCCACGAGGATCACCATGAGCATGGCCTGTTCGCGCTGGGACTTCGGGGGGAAAGCCATGACTACCTCACCGACAGGGAAACGGGGGCCGTGGTGAGCAGCTCCTTCGCAGGGCGCTCGTATTCCGCATCGAGCTGGAACTCGGTGACTTCCTTGCCGTCCACCATCACGAGTTCCGAGCGCGCCAGCTGCACGTTCTGCACGAACGGCGACGTCTCGAGGAGCTTCATGAAGCGGGTGAGGGCCTGAATGTCGACCGTGTTGCCGATGAGACGGAAGCGCAGCGGCTCCGCACTCGGCTGCGGGTCCTGCTTCTTGTCTTTCGCGTCCTTCGGGTCCTTGGGCGCGTTGGCGGCGGCCGTCTGGCTCGGCGCGGGGACCGGGGCCGCCGTCTGGGTGATCGACTTGAGCCAGGTGTACGGCGGCAGGGCGCGCGACACCTCGTCGAGGATGTGCGGCCAGACGAAACGGTCGTCGTCGATGGACTTGATGAGCGCCAGCTGGCGGACCACCGAGTCGCGCTTCGCCTCGGCCTTGCGCCGCTCGACGAGGACGACGGCGAAGCGCGACGAGTCGCGGACCGCCTGCTGTTCACGCGCTTCGAGCGCGGCCATCTGCGAGCCCTGCGTCAGGTGCATCCCGCCGATGGCTGCCGCGGCGACGAGGACACTGGCGATCGCGGAGAGCAGGTACGGGTCGCGCACGCGAGAGGACGCGCTGGAGGCGACGGCCTTCAACGAGAATCCCGCGCCGCGCCCCTTGCGCTTCTTGTCGGCGCCTGGGAGAAGATTGATTTCGATCATCGTGGGAGATCTGCTCGGGATCGCTCAGGCAGCCTTGCGGAGCGCGAGGCCTATGGGAAGCATGAGGAGCGGGGCGACTTCGTCGGTCACCAGGTTGTCCAGCGCGCCATCGCGCACGCGCAGGTTGGCCAGCGGGTTCGCCAGGTCGACCGGGAGGCGGAGTCGGCGGCCTAACGCGTCGGCGAGTCCCGGGACGCGGGCGCCGCCGCCGCAGAGGTAGACCGCGCGCAGCTGCCCGCCGGATCGCGACGACGAGGTCAGGAAGGCGGCGGCGCGCTCGACGCCGACGGCGATTTCCTCGCCGCGACTCCCGATCACCGCGTCGAGGTGCGCCGAGCGATCGTAGCCGTGCAGGAGCGATTCCGCCTCGTCGGAGCCGAGGCCGCGCTCGCGCTGCAGGTCCTCGCGGAAGCGGCGCGTCCCCACCGTGAGGTCACGGGTGAGGATCGGGACCCCATCTTCGAGGATGTTGATGTTGGTGATCTCGTGGCCGATGTTGACGAGGCCGACCACGCCGCGCATCGCATCCGGGTGGTTGATCTCGAACGCGTTATGCAGGGCGAAGGCGTCGACATCGACGATGGCGGTGCCCAGCCCGGCGTCGGAGAGGAGGCGCATCTTCGTCTCGATGAGGTCGCGCTTGGCGGCCACGAGGAGGACGCTCATCTCCATGCCGTCAGCATCGGGATCGAGGATCTGGAAGTCGAGCTCGACCGACTCCATGTCGAAGGGGACGTGCTGCTCGGCCTCCCATCGCATGAGTTCGCGCGCCTGCTGCTCCTTCACGCGCTCGATCTGGATCTTCTTGATGATGACGTCGCGCCCGCCGACGGCGGTCACGACATCCTTCGTCTTGAGCCCGGCCTGATCGATGGCGCTGCGAATGGCATCGGTCACGATGCCAGGGTCCATGATCTCGCCTTCGACGATGGCGTCGGCGAGGAGCGGCGTGATGACGACCTTGGCGAGTTCGGGCTCGCCGCGGACGTGGTCGATGACCGCGACCTTGATGAGCCCCGAGCCGATGTCGAGGCCGATCGTCGTCTTCTTGCGACCGAAGAGCGCCATAGCGAATTGAGGGTACGGAGGTGGTGCGACTGGGCGCGCGCGAGGTGCGCGAGACACCGACTTGCGAGACACTTTGACCGAGGCATCGGTCGATTCTGCCATTCACACGACCGCCCATGGCGCGGGGTAACAGCAGAATGCGCTTGCTGTTGCGTTTTTCTGCCGAGGTGCGTCAGATCACCAGCGCGAGGTGACTGACCCTCCCCGCCAAAGCGGACAATCGACCGATTGCCGCCTGGCGGCCGCGTATCGGGGGCATTAGCGCAGCGCACTCCACGACCGCTGCCGCACCGGGACGGTCCGCGCCGACCACTCGAGTGCGAGCTCCACGGCGCAGGTCGAGCGTTGTACGAGGGCGCTCCCGTCGAGGCGTGAGTGATCGCCAGCTGCAACCCGTGCATCGCCGGCCAGCACCGCGCCGAGCAGCGTCCCGCCGACCCCCTGCGTGCGCACGTCGTCGCGGGCGATCACGACCCCGGCGAAGGTGGCCCCGGCACTCAGCGTGAGGTCGCCATCGACGAGGAGCACCCCCTGCCCCGCGCCGCCGCGCAGCTCGACATCGCCGGTGGCCCAGATGAGCGGTGCGTAGCTGGCGCATGGGCCGCTCCCGCCAGGTGCACCCCAGTTGTCGCTCCGCGCGCGATCGCAGGCGCCTCCGGTGACGGCGGGGGCGGGGGTGATGATGCTCCCCGGCGGGAGGACGACGGTGGCGTGACGTGTGAGCGATCCCCAGTCCTCGGGGCCGAAGGTGGAGTAGCGCGCGCTGGCCCCCGCGGTGGGGTCGGCGAGGAGGGCTGGGAGGCCGGCGATGCGCCCGCTCGTGCTCCCGGCGCCACACGATCCGTCGCACAGGCGCGTGGTGTCGGGCATGGCGACCCCCGCCCCCGGCGACGTGGCGGCGCACGACGCCGCTCCGCCGCCCAACGTGGTGTCGGCACCCACGATGCGGGCGCCCCCGGCGACGGTCAGACTGTCGCGCACGACGATCGCGGCGGAGGTGGCGATGTCGGGGATTGCCAGCCGAAGCGCCACCGCCACCGATCGCCGTGCGAGGGTGCGGGCGAGCGAGTCACCGGCGCTCGCCGCGCTCACGACCCACCACGTGGTGCGCGACGCCCGGATGGTGCGGCTGACGGCGGTCGCCCCCGCCAGCTGCAGCGTGTCCGGCCCCCAGGTGGCGCCGACCGGCATCGATTCGTGCGGGAGGAGCGGCCACCGACGGAGGACGTCCCAGGCGCCGGCGTCTGCGGCATTGCCTGCCTGACGCATGACCGCCTCATCGCGCGCGCGTTGGAAGTCCCCCCGCCCGAGGTGCATGGCGCCCGCGGCGAGGATGGCGAGGAGAAGGATCGCGACGAGCGAGGCGAGCAGCGCGACCCCTCGGCGACCGGAGGAGGGACGCCAGGCAAGCGAGCGCGCCGGGAGCCGGACCGGGGCTGCCCCTCCTCGCGACCAGCGTGCGTTCGAGCGCATCAGGGCGTCCTCAGTGCGATGTGGCGCGACAACGAGTCGCGACGAAGCCCCGCGCGCACGCCGTCCATGCGCACGGCCTGACGAGTGATTGCGCCGAGTGTGAGCGAGACCGAACGCGGGAGTCCCGCCGCGCCCGCCGGGAGCGAGACGCCTAGCGAGTCGCGCCACGCGAGCGCGAAGCCACTGATGGCGGGGCCACTCGTGGCGGGGCCACTCGTGGCGGCGCCTGCGGCGTACGGGAGCAGGGGGCCAGCCACCGGTTGAATGACGTTCCACGCGCCCGTGAGGGGATTCCATTCGGTCCACCCAAGCATCCACTCGCTCGCCGAGCGATAGAGCGCGAAGCGTTGCGGACGAACCACCTGAACCGCCGCGCCGGACACGACGGTGAGTGGAAGGGGGGTAGCGGTGGTGATGCGCCATCCGACCTTCCCCGCGTCGGCGATGGTGTCGACGTACGGCGAGTACAGGCAGGCGTTCGGGAGCGACGTGACGCCTGACGCTGCGAGGTGCAGCCAGCGATCGTCGGCCGCACTTCGGCTCCCGCCCTCATCGAGGACGAGCACCGAATCCCCAGCCTGCGGCGCGGTGTTCCACCACG
>DAIESF010000140.1 GCA_027346425.1 Gemmatimonadota bacterium
TATGAGATGGCCTGTAGTGGGAGGCGGGGTCGCTGCTTGCGCGAATCGCAGTCCCGTGCGATACTCGTAGCATCCGCGGGCGTTGAAGTTTCGCCCCAGGTACTGCGCCGCATCGGCCTCGTCAGCGTCCCGGCTCGTCGCCGGGAAGAGAGTTCAGGCGGTGGCGATGTGGAGGATGTGGTCATCGGCAACGCGTGAGGATTCCGCGCCGCGCGGTGACGACACGGTCCGTGCGACGATCGCACGAGTCGTCCCTCTCAGCTCGAAATTCCCGGTCTCGTGCTTCACCAACGTCGTGCGCGTACCGCGTCCGGCGTACCCCGACCGAACTCGTTAGGACACCAGTCCGTATTTGCGATGTCGCGCGGCCCTGCCGCTCGCTCGCGCGTTCATTCCCACACTACTCCACTGCATGACCGAACGTCGACGCCCTTTTCGTCGCGGCCGGAAGCCGTACAACAAGCGCCAGCAGGGCGCCGATCCGTACGCCGAGCCGAACCCCTATCGTGATGGTGACGCCGAGGGCGCGCCAGGGAACGGTGGCTCACCGGACGCCGCCGAATCCGGACCGCCGCACGAACCCCGCGGCGCCTCCGGCGACGAGGGAGCTCCCCCCACGACCTCGCCGCCGGGTGGCGCGGACGAAGGAAATGGTGTGCGGGAGGGCGCTGCGCCTCGCGAGGCACAGCCCGGGAACGAGCGCCAGCCGCGCCCGGACTTCCAGCGCCGCGACGATGATTCCGGGGGACGCGGCGGACGCCGCAATCGCCGACGTCACGGGCGCGGACGCCGCGAAGGAGGGCAGCAGCAGCAACAGCAGCAACCGCAGCTCCCCACCGTGGCCGACAGCGAAACGGTCGGCTGGTTCGACCCATCGCGCGATGGCGGCTTCATCCGCCGGGCCGCGAACAGCTATCTCGCCGACCACGGCGACGCGTGGGTCCCCCCGCAGCACATCCGGCAATTCACCCTGCGCCGCGGCGACCTCGTAGCCGCCACCACCGGGCGCGACAATCGTGGACGCAACGTCTGCGTCGAGGTGACGCAGCTCAACGGCGTCCCCGTCGCCGATCTGGTCCGTCGTCCGGACTTCAGCTCGCTCACGGCCACGTATCCCGAGCGGCGCCTAACGCTGGAGACGGGACGCCCGGCCAAGGGCGGCCCCGAACTCACCCGCCGCGCCATCGACCTCGTGGCCCCCGTCGGCTACGGGCAGCGCGCCCTGATCGTCGCCCCGGCCCGCGCCGGCAAGACGATGCTCCTCCACGCCATCACCGAGGGGATCGCCGTCAATCACCCCAACGCGATCCTCCTCATCCTCCTCGTCGACGAACGCCCCGAGGAGGTGAGCGAGGCGATCTCGTGGGGGGTTGGCGAGGTGATCGCATCGTCGTTCGACCAGCCGGCGCCACGTCACGTCGAAGTCTGCGAGATGGTCCTCGAGCATTCACGCCGCATGGTGGAGATGGGGAAGGACGTCGTCATCGTCCTCGACTCGCTCACGCGGATGGCGCGGGCCCACAACACCGCCGAGCGCGGCTCCGGACGTACCATGTCTGGGGGACTCGACACCAGCGCCATGGCCAAGCCCAAGGCCTTCTTCGGATCGGCACGCGCCGTACACCCGAAGGACGGCGGCGGCAGCCTGACGATCATCGCCACCGCGCTCGTCGAGACCGGCTCGCGAATGGACGACGTGATCTTCGAGGAGTTCAAGGGGACCGGCAACTGCTAGATCAAGCTCGATCGCTCGCTGGCCGAGAAGCGCATCTTCCCCGCCTTCGACATCGCCGCCAGCGGGACGCGGCGCGAGGAGAAGCTCTACAAGGACGGGCAGCTCGACGCCATCTACACCCTCCGTCGCGGGCTGCAACAGATGCCGCCGCAGAGCGCGATGGAATGGCTCATCAAGCGCATCGCGGCCACGCAGAACAACGACGCGCTGCTCGCGGGTTTGTAGAGGCGGAGAAGACGAGCAGCGGAGAGGCTCCGGCGCGGGCGCGTGCCGGAGCCTCTTTCCTTCCTGTTACGCCGTCCGCTTCGCGTCCAGGTGCACGCTCACTTCGACGCCTCCTCGTCGCCCGCGGGCTCGAAACGCAGCGACGCCGAGTTCATGCAGAAGCGCAGCCCCGTGGGGCGCGGACCGTCGTCGAAGACATGGCCGAGATGCGCGGCGCACCGGGGGCAGAGCGCCTCGGTGCGCTGCATGAAGTGCGAGCGGTCGCTCACCGTCGCCACCGCATCGGGAGCGATCGGTGCCCAGAAGCTCGGCCACTCGCTCCCCGACTCATACTTCGTCTCCGACGAGAAGAGCGGAAGGCCACAGCAGGCGCACAAGTACGTTCCGCGCGCGTGGTTGTCCCAGTACGCGCCGGTGAAGGCGCGCTCGGTCCCCTTCTGCCGCGTGATGCGGTACTGCTCGGGAGACATCTCCGACCGCCACTCGGCGTCCGACTTCTCGATCCTGTCGCTCATCATGCGCTCAATTCGTTAGGCGAGGGGACCATCGCGCCTCCTCCGGTCATTTCGTCGCCGGTAGCGCCCCGGCCGCGCCGGCCCGGCGCGGGTCGCCCCCACCCCGCACCCGCGCGCCATCGATCATCACCGCGGCGCCATACCCCATGCGCAGCTCCCCCTTGAGGGAGATGATGTCGAAATGGTACCCCATTCCGCGCAGGGTGGAGACGACGTCGGGGGAGAAACCGTCCTCCAGGTCGATGACCGCCTCGCGCACGCCCGCGCCGTTCCCGCGGCGCTGCCCGGGGAGAAATCGCGGAAGCTCGAGTGCGCGCTGCGGCCCCAGCCCCAGGTCGCTCATCCCGACCACTGCTTCGTACACCGCCGAGTTGATCCAGGCGTTCCCGGCCGCCCCGACCGCGAACCACGGGCGCTTGGCGGCTCCGTTCCCGTGAAAGACGATCGTCGGCGCCAGCGTGCTCCCGTGCCGCGCGTACGGGAGGCGCGCTCCATAGCTGTTGGGATCGGTCCCGTACGACGTCAGCTTGTCGTTATACAGGAAGCCCAGCCCTGGGGAGACGTAGAAGTTCCCTCCCCACGTGCCCAGCGTCTGCGTCACCGCCACCAGGTTCCCGTCGGCGTCCCCGACCGTGAAGGCGGTCGTCCCCTGCGGGCGGCAGTCGCTCCCCTCGGCATGATCGAGGCCGGCGCACTCGTTGCGTCGCCCGACGGAAGCAAAGGAGCCCCCCGCGCCGGTGGGGCGCGAGGCACCGCGCGCAGTGCCTGACGAGTCGGTCTCACCCCGTCCGTCCGCACAGCGCAGCGTGTCGCCACGGAAGATGGCGGGATCGATGGCCCGTGACGGGGAATAGCACCGCCAGCGCACCGCCGCCGTGTCCTTGCTGGTGAACGGCTCGGTGTTGACCGGCCAGAGCGACGGATCGGCGATGCGGTTGCGGAACGAGGGGGCCAGCTGCCAGGCAGCAATCATCGCGTGCAACGAGGCGGGATCGTCGGCATAGGGACGTGGAACGCCGTAGCGCTCGAGATTGTTGAGCTGTCCGGCCAGCAGCGCCCCGCCCCCCGCCGGCGGCGCGCTCGAGTAGACAGCATTCCCCCTGTAGGTGAAATGCACCGGCTCGCGCTCCGGGGCGAAGTAGCGCGCCAGGTCGGTGAGGCGCATCGCACTCCCCTTGCCGCGCAGGTCCTGCACCAGGCGCCGGGCCACCTCGCCGCGATAGAAGCCGTCGGCGCCCCCCTTGGCGACCTGTTCCAGCGTCCACGCGAGGTCGAGGTTGCGAATCGTGTCGCCCGCCACCAGCGGCTTGCCGTCCCGGAAGAAGAGGGCCCGGCTTCCGTCGTACTTCGCGAAGTGCGCCTGCTCGCGCATGAGCGTCGTCGCCAGCCCCTCGCTCACCACGTAGCCATCGCGCGCGGCGCGAATGGCGGGGGCGAGGAGTTCGCTCCAGGGGACCTTTCCGCTCCCGAGCTTCTTCCACGCCGCGTGCATCCCCGCCACCGTCCCGGGGACCATGGCCAGCACGGGGCCATCCTGCGGATAGCGCCCGTCCTGCAGGAGCGTGGCGTTCGAGAGCCCCGCCTCTTCGGGGACGCGCGCCATGAACTCGAAGAGGACGGGGCGCTCCATGCCCTTGAGGTGGATCACCATCTCGCCGTAGCCTCCCATCCCGCTGGCGTCCGGCTCCACCACGCCTAACGCGAAGGAGACGGCAACGGCGGCGTCGACCACGTTTCCTCCCTTCCGCAGCAGCTCCAGCCCAGCCTCGGTGGCCACGGGGTGGGCGCTCGACACCGCCGCGCGCCCCACCGCCTCGTCGCGGTACGTGGGGCGTTCGCGCAGCATCGCGTGGATGCTCCGCTCCAGTTCGAGGTCACTGGCCGCGGCCAGCGCCTTCGGGCGGTGCACGTCTCGCAGTCGCCGCCACTCGGCCCGCCGGTTCGCCGCCGACGGGGCACTGTAGTAGAGGCGGTCGAGGCGCTCCCAGATCCGGTCGAACATTTCGGCATTGCGCGCCGGGCGGTCGTCGACCGCCGGGGGAGCCTCCGCGGCCACCCGCGCGTCGGGAGCGGCGGGGGCCGCGACCCAGCGCAGACGGGTCACGTTGCCTAACGACTCGGCGACCCGGTCGGGGAGGCGGCGCGGGTCACCATTGTACCCCGGCTCGTCTCCTTCCCCCTCAGCCACCACCAGCTCCCGCCCATCGGGCGACCAGGCCACGGCGCCACGCACGAAGGCGGCGAGGTTCACGTAGCGTCCATCTCGCGAGGCCACGTACGTCCCGGAGCGTGGCGTGGCGGAGCCGAAGACGAGGCGCTCGCCATCGGGCGACCAGGCGGGGCGCTCCACGGCGCGGTCGCCGACCACGACGCTGTCGGGGGCGCGCTCGGCGGCTCCCCGCACGCGCAGGCGGCGCCCGGATTCCGTCAGCTGCACATAGGCGACGCGCTCCCCGCCGGGGGCCCAGCGTCCCCATCGCTCGGGGAGCGTCCCACCTGTCAGGCGCCGTTCGGCGCCGCTGGCATCGCGCACCCAGAGCCTGGCGCCACTCCCGCGCCCTCGGGTGAAGACGATCGCCCCGTCAGCCCCGACCGACGGCTCCCGCTCGTCGTCGGGGTCGGTCGTGAGGCGCTGCGGCGCTCCGGCCCCATCACCGCGCACCTCGACGCGCCACAGGTCGAGCGCGCCGGCACGGTCGGAGGTGAAGACGATCGACTGGCCGTCGGGGGCCCAGGCCGGCTCGCGGTCCCACCCCGCGCCCGCCGTCAGCCGCAACCATCCCGCGTCGCGCCCCGGGGCACGCTGCACCCAGAGGTCGCCATCGATGCTCACCGCGAGGCGCCCATCGGGGGCGAACGCCGGATCGCGCATCGCCGGCTGCGTCGCGCGAGACTGGGGAGTGGCGGGTGGGAGGGTGTTCGGCTGGGTGGCGGCCACCTGCAGGAGGGCGGCGCCGAGTAGGCCTGCGAGCGACATGCGCGGGGGGCGAAGGGCTATCGGGTGCGGAAGCGATGCGTGGCGTAGAGCGACGCCAGGTGCACGAGGGTCACGCCCAGCACGGCGAGGAGCGCCGCCAGCCGGCGCATCCCGAGGCGCGGCCCGGCGGCCAGCGCCTGCAGCGAGGCGAAGAAGACCCCGGACCCGAGGAAGGTCCAGAAGATGAAGTTCAGGAGCAACCAGCTGGCGTACGTCCACCAGGTACGATTGGGCATCGCGCGCACGTACAGGATGACGCCAAGGAACGAGGTCACGATGAGGATCAAGAAGGCGCCGAGCACCGCGCCATTGAGCCAGGTGTTCTCCTCGCCGCTGTTCGCCGCGTTCAGGCGGACCAGCGTCCACAGGAACATGATCGCGAAGGGGAGCACCGCCGCCCACAGCACGGGGTACCAGATCCCCCAGATCCCTCCCGTGTGAAAGAGCTCCATCGACCTCCCTCCCCGTGGTGTATGTCCGTGCCGAGAGTACGGCGCCCGCTTCCCATTCGCTCGCTTCGGTCGCACCCTTCCCCGCCATGATCTCGCGATCGCGCGCCTCACGTGGTCCACACGCCACGCACCCCCCGCCATCACCCGGCGTGTCGCCGGTGCGCGTGAAGGACTGCTCGCTGTGGCACAGCACAAGGTGCATCGTGTTTCTGCCAACGGCCAGCACCGTGCCAGGGGTGGGGCGCGCCGTGCCACGCGGGGGGCGCTAGTGGAGGACGACGTCCCGCGCGGCGACGCCGCCATCCCCGCGCGCCTCCTCGACCGCCCCCTCCCCGAGGAGGTGCGCAGTGCGCTGTCGCCGCTGGAGCGCTCCATCGTGGAGATCGCGCTCCGCATGAACCGCGAGCCGTTCAAGTCGGTATGGTCCTGGTGCCAGTCGGCGATCGGTGCGACGTGGATCGCGCTGGTCACCGGACGCCTCCTCCGCATCGAGGGGTTCGAGCACGTGCGCGAGGCCTATCCCCGCGGCCCCCTGCTCTTCGTCGCCAATCACCGCTCGTACTTCGACATGTTCGTCGTGTCG